>JAZLCB010000226.1:0-2847 GCA_045614005.1 Clostridia bacterium | reverse complement strand
ATGAGGGTGTTAAGATTAGCCGTAGAGTCGTCTATTGCTTTTTGCTTTCTTTCATCGGTAGCATCGGGGTAAAGACCGCGGTTTACATCGTTTGCACCAAAGAGTATGTATACTTCATCGGGCTTTTTATCCTGCACATCTTCCTTGTATCTTGCAAGCATATTTGCTATAAGTTCGCCATCTATACCGCCAAATAATATATCCACTTTAACATTTGGAAATCTTGTTTTCAGGAATGCATCTATATATATCATGTATTCGGCTGCATTGGTAAGACTGTCACCCAAAAACAGGATTTTCTTTGCACCGTCCATTGTCTTTAACTCTAAATCCAACGCACCCTTTATTATCTTTGCCGCCTGTGCTCTTGTGCAGAGGTCTTTCGGACGGAAGGTGTTGTCATTAAAGCCGTTTACCACGGAGTTTGATGTAAGGATGTCTACGGCATCCTTTGCATAATTGGATATAGCATCGCTATCTGCAAAGCTTACGGTGTTATCCGCTTTTTTAGTTATGCTTGCGGCACGCATTATCATAACACAGGCATCCTGCCTTGTTATCTTTTCACCTACGCCAAATGTAGATTCGCTCTTGCCGTTAACTATGCCGTAAGCAATACCTGTTTTTATGTATTCTTCATACCATGCACCGCTTTTAACATCGTTAAATGCTATGTCTGTCTTGGTTGCAGGTATGCCAAAGGCATTTATAACCATCTTAAGAAACTGCTCTCTTGTTACATCGCCGTTGGGGTTGAACTTGCCGTTACCCATACCCGAAACAGCACCAAGCTCCTGAAGATAGTATATATCGCCATGTGCCCAATGAGTGTAGGGGACATCGTCAAAGCTTTCAAAGCTTTCGCTCGCATATGCAGGTACTAAAGAAAGCATCAGCACCAGACACAAAACAACAGAAATCAATTTGTTTTTCATATTAAAATTCACGCCCTTTTTTTAGTGTAATTATATTATATATTTTACGGCTTACCGTGTCAATGAAAAAGCAACGATAAATCGTTATCGTTGCTTTTGGTATATGTCTTATTTTTCTAAAAGCATATTAAATATAAGCTCACTTACATCCGAGGGATTTTCTACAGTAAGTCCGCTTATAAGGCGAGCCTGCGAATACAGGATTTTGCTGTAGTCTTTAAGCTTGTCTTTGTCGGATTCAAAAAGCTCTGCAAGCTTTTCCTTTATGGGGTGGTTTGCGTTTATTTCGAGCACGAGCTCAGCTTTAACCTGATTTTCGCTTCCGGGAGTTTTGTTTAATGCTTTTTCCATTTCTATGGAGAGCATACCCTCGCTCGAAAGGCAAACTGCATGCTTTTTGAGTGTTCCTGTGAGACGAACCGATTTTACGCTTTCGCCAAGGCTTTCTTTTATAAAAGCAAGCATATCCGAAGCCTTTTCATTTTCAGTTTTAAGTGCTTCTTTTTCTTCGTCGGTTGTAAGGTCGAGTTCGTCCTTGCATACATTAAGAAACTCTTTGTCTGCGTAGGTGCGGAGCATCTGCAAAGCAAATTCGTCTACATCATCGGTAAGATAAAGCACTTCGTAGTCGTGTGCAATAACCGATTCCACCTGAGGAAGCAGAGATATCTTTTCCATGCTTTCGCCCGAAGCATAATATATCTTTTCCTGACCGGATTTCATGCGGTCGGTGTATTCCTTTAAGGTAACATACTTGTCCTCAAGGGAGGATTTGAACATAACAAGGTCCTGAAGTGTGTCCTTGTGCATGCCAAAATCGCTGTAGAGTCCCCATTTTAACTGCATACCGAATGCACCAAAGAATTTTTCGTAATTTTCCCTGTCGGAGGCAAGCATCTTGGTAAGCTCGGATGCAATCTTCTTTTCTATGTTCTTTGCAATGTTTTTAACCTGTCTGTCCTGCTGAAGTGTTTCTCTGGAAATATTGAGCGACAAATCGGAGCTGTCCACAAGACCGCGTACAAAGCTGAAGTAATCGGGCAGAAGCTCTTTGCACTTGTCCATTATAAGAACACCGCGGGAGTAAAGCTGAAGACCCTTTTCGTAATCTCTGCTGTAGTAGTCAAACGGAGCGTGAGAGGGGATAAACATAAGCGAAGTATATTCCGATACACCCTCTGCTTTCTGACGGATTACCTTCAAGGGAGCTTCGTAATCGTAGAATTTATCCATGTAGAATTTGTTGTATTCTTCATCGGATACTTCGGAAGCACCTTTTTTCCATATAGGAACCATGCTGTTTATGGTTTCAAGCTCTGTGTATGATTCGTATTTAGTCTTGGGGTTTCCGTTTTCGTCCTTTTCGTCTGTTTCCACACTTCTGGACTTGGATACCATTGTCTTAATGGGGTAGTGGATATAGTCGCTGTAGTTTTTAACAAGTTCTCTTATCTTGTACTCATCAAGATAGGAAGAATAGTTTTCATCTTCGGTATCTTCCTTAAAGAAAAGAGTTACTACAGTACCTGCATTCTCTTTAACGCAGGTGTCTATGCTGTAGCCGTCAACACCCGAAGACTCCCAGCGATATGCTTCGTCAGAATCTATGGAGAGTGTTTCCACAACCACCTTGGAGCACACCATAAATGCAGAATAGAATCCCACACCAAACTGACCTATTATGTCGATGTTTTCGTCAGTTTTGTTGTCAGGATTGTTTTTAAAGTCGTACGAACCGCTTTTTGCTATTGTACCGAGGTTGTTTTCGAGTTCGTCCTTTGTCATACCGCAACCGTTGTCTGTAATTGTGAGTATGCGGTTATCCCTATCGGACAAGATTTTTATTTCATAATCGCTGTAGCTTAAACCTACTGCATTGTCGGTAAGTGAGAAGTCGGATCGTAGCCATGTC
>JAZLCB010000225.1:0-4681 GCA_045614005.1 Clostridia bacterium | reverse complement strand
CTGTTTAACTTTCTTATAATAATGATATTCCGCAAAATGCAGTTACGAATGGAACCCCATTTTGACGGTATTTCAGATAAACTGTTAAATTACATAAGTTTGCACTGTGACGAGAAACTTACGCTAAACAATATTGCACAGCTATGTTCGTATAATCCATCATATTTCAGCCGTGTTTTCAAGGAGTTTACAGGATTAAACTTTATTACATATTTGAAGAACGTGCGCATTAAAAAAGCGGAAGAGTTGCTTGTAAATACAGATATAATGATAAAGGATATAATGTGCAATGTAGGGTATACAGAAAGTAGTAAATTTTTTTCAGATTTCAAGTCAGTTTTTGGAATATCTCCTCTAAAATATAGAAAAAGTAAAAAATAAAAGTTTTTACATGTCAAAAAACCCACTTTTTATAAAGTGGGTTTTTTCTTATAATTAATACAGTATGGGAGTATAGACGGCTTTCTCAACTGCAAACTTTAACCAATTTGGAGGAACATATGAACATAAATATTAAATTCTCAGATAAAAATGGCAGAATAACAAGCCTTTCATCTCAGGACAAAGAGTTTATCCATAGCGAAAGTCCGCTTTTTAAGCTTAAACTTATGGATGAAAAAGGAGAGTTCACACTCTTAACTTCAGATGAATTTGAACATAGCTTTTCTTTGGAATCAAACCAAAGAAAAATGAATTTTGAAAATAAAAAATACAACATAAATGTGTGTGCATCTGTCACAAACACAGCCGATGACACACTCACTTGGGGATTTAATGTCGATAATAACTCACAGTATTATATCGACAGAATATATTATCCGTGTATCAGTCTTCCAAACGACCTTGTAGATGAGGGTGGTTCTGCCAAGCTCATGCTTCCGTGCTTTGAGGGTGAAGAAATATCAAAACTCTTTGATGAAGCCGGCGACGAAAAGACCTACCCCGGATTTTTGAATATGCAGTTTGCAGCATATTACGACACAAAAGCAGGTCTCTATGCGGCAATGGAAGATACAACCGGTATCCCCAAAAACATTGATTTTATAAAGAACAAAGACGGTGGCATAGATCTTGTTCTTGGTGAATATCCTGCCATTTATCCAAATACCCGATACGAAATACCGTACCCTATAATAACAAGGGCATTTGTCGGTGCATGGGAGGAGTGCTGTGATTTTTACAGAGAATTTATAGAAACCTCGGGTTTTGTACTTCCGCCAAAGGTTAAGGATAATCCCAGACTTCCGTCATGGCATAAGGATAGTGCAGTAGTTACTATATGTCCTGTTCGCAGTATCGTTGGTGTGGACTATTTCGGCCACAACGAATATCAGCCCTACATAAACGGTCTTAAATACATGCTAGAGCTTTCGGAGGATTTTGATGTTCCCGTAATGGCACTTCTCATAGGCTGGGAAGGCACAGCACCATGGGCACCGCCTCTTATGTGGCCTCCTTACGGCGGAGAAGAAGAGCTTAAACACTATGTAAAAGAAATGCATAAAAACGGTCAGTATGTAGGTCTTTACGGAAGTGGTATCAATTGGACAGAGCAGAGCCACTTTGTAAAGGAATGTAATTTTACAGACTACAGATTAAAACACGATATTGACAAAATTCTTTGCAGACTTCCAAATGGAGAGCTTTCTCCTGAAACAGTTGTTGTGGAAGTAAGAACAGGTTATCACATGTGTCCCGCTTGCGAGAGAACAAAGGAAATGACCTTGGAGCAGATAAAGGGCATTTTAAGTGCCGATATCGACTATCTTCAGTACTTTGACCAGAATCTCGGTGCAAGACCGGATCTCTGTTATGCAAAGGATCACGGACACCCTGTACTTCACGGCAAGTGGTCTACCGATGCTATGAAAGATTTATATAAATCCGTAGCTGATATGATAAAAGAGAAAGGCTCAAATTGCATCCTCGGTGCAGAGTGTGCACCTTCGGATTGTTTGCTTGAGCACCTTCCATTCAATGATCACAGATTCATATGGGCCATGTCTCAGTATTGGTTTACCGGAGCTAGAAAGGTACGCTGTGTGCCTGCATTTCAGTATGTGTTCCACGAGTATTGTGTCAATTTCATGGGTAATCAGTGCATGTTTACGGGAATGTATCCAAACGACCTCAACCCCGATTCACATATGATGCGTCTTGCATACGGATTTATTGCCGGCGATCTCCTTACCGTTGTTTTAAAATCCGGTGGAGAAATTCACTACAACTGGGGTTCCAAATGGACAGAGCCCGGACCAAGACAGAAACCTGTCAAAAAGTTTATCAAAAATCTTAGTGATATGCGCAAAAACGCGGGCAACAAGTATCTGCACTTCGGCAAGATGCTCAAAGCAGATAAGCTGTATGATGTACCGGACTACACACTTGTAACCAAAGAAGGCGAAAAGGTGGTTTATCCTTCTGTTATGTCTTCCAAGTGGCTTGCACCCGATGGCGAAATTGCTCAGATACTTGTTAACTTTACCGATACAGAAAAAACAGTCACAATAAGTGGAGATTATACTGTTATCTTTGATTGTGACGGCGTGGAAACATCACTTTCCGATGATAAAAAAATTACAATTAAGCCTTATACTGCAATAGGTGTAAAATAAAAAAAGGAGAAAAACTATGAAACTTACAGTAAAAGAACTTCAAAACAAAATTTTGGGCTGTTGGACCGGAAAAAATATAGGCGGTGCTCTCGGTATTGCTTGTGAAGGTCAGAGAGGACAGTTTGATTTTGATTGGTATATTCAGCCTGATATATATGAAAACACACCTGCAAACGATGACCTTGACCTTCAGCTTGTATGGATGGGCGCAGTAGAAAAGTACGGCAGAAAGATAAACGCAGATATTCTTGCAGATTACTGGCTTTCCTACATTGGTCCCGACTGGTGTGAATATGGTGTTGCCAAGGCAAATTTAAAGGCAGGTATGTTCCCGCCCATAACAGCAGGTGTAGGTAACTCCCATGCAGAAAGCTGCGGAGCATTTATCCGTTCCGAAATCTGGGCATGTCTTTGCCCCGGTCTTCCCGAGCTTGCAACAAGATACGCATATGAAGATGCAATCGTAGACCACAACAAAAACGGTGTATACGGTGAGCTTTTCTGTGCAGCACTCGAAAGCGCGGCGTTTGTAGAAAACGACAAGTTCAAGCTCCTCGACATAGCTCTTTCATACATCCCCAAGGATTGCGAAGTTGCTAAGGCAGTAAACATTGTAATAGATGGTTACAAGAGTGGCAAATCTCACTTTGATGTTCGTAAACAGGTTATGATGGAAACACCCTGTACCTTTGGTATCAAGGACAGCACCGATGCCAATACAGAAGGGTTCCCCTTAGATGTACTCGGTATGGATGCACCTGCTAATATTGCATTTGCAATAATCGGTCTTCTCTATGGTGAGGATGACTTCGGCAAGAGCCTTTGCATAGCAGTAAACTGTGGCGAAGATTCCGACTGTAGTGCTGCAACACTCGGTGCACTTCTCGGTATAATGTTAGGTTATGACAAGCTCCCCGAAAAGTGGCTCGAACCCATCGGCGGTAAAATAAGCACAATGTGCATAGACATAAGTAAAACCGATTTCATAGGCAAGATTCCTGCAACAGTAGGAGAACTTACAGAAAGAGTAATTCGTCTTATCCCCAGATTCCTTGACCGCAACGATTGCGATGTTCTTGCAGAAGGCGGTTATACTGTAAAGGCAGCAGACAACCTTTACAAGGATTACAAGCTCAACCGTGTTAAAGAAGTAGGTTGGAAGCACATGGACGAAATCTGGGATGCAGTAAAGCCTGCTCCGTATATCTACAAGAGAGAGGGCGTAGTATTTACAGCATATGTTGATTACATGGAAGAGCCCTTCATAAGAGTAAACGAGCCCAGAAAGATAAAGGTAATGGTAGAAAACAACTACGGCTTTGCATGGCAGCCTCAGTGGATTGGCTTAAAGGTGTATACTCCCGATTATGTTACATGCACAAACGGCAATCGCTTTGGTGCTCCGCTTCCCAAGTTCGTAGGCACAAAGGCAGAATTCGAGCTTGAGTTCCTCGCAGAAAACATATACGAGGAAAGAGTGGATATTATTCTCGACCTTTCCATTCCCGGAAGACATACTACAGAATGCATCAAGGTTACACTTTTTGCAAACTGATTCTTTGCTTATAAATTCTCTTCATAAAAAAGCAGTAACCGCATCGATTTATCGGTGCGGTTACTGCTTTTATTATTATCAAAAATTGTTTTAGAACTTCATTTTCAAAAATTCCATATATGCATTCCAGTCCTCGCGGGAGAGGAAGTGTCCGTGACTTCTTAAGTGATATCCCACATTTCCGTCAAAGAATTTGTCTCCGGGTACAGGCATTCTGTCGGGACAAATAAGCCCATCGCATCCCAAAATCTGCCACACTTTGGAGGCGTGCAGAGTTGTCAAAAATTCTGCTTCGGGGTCTGCACCGTCGTCAAGTACGGCAGAGCCGACACACAAAAGGCGAGGTGCTATCATAGCAGAAAGAAAGCTCTGGTCGTAAGGCTTCATGTCTTCCGCTTCTACAAAATCCTTAAAGTTCTCGCAAAACCAATCCCAGCTTCCGCATCTTAGAAAGTCGGTTATTCTTTCTCCTTTGCCGTGCTTTGAAGAAGCTGCACCGCCATAGCCCGAG
>JAZLCB010000224.1:0-3877 GCA_045614005.1 Clostridia bacterium | reverse complement strand
CTACACAGTAGCACAGCCCGATGGAGCATTCTACCTCTTTGTAAAAGCACTCGAAGAAGATTCTCGCGCTTTCTGCGAAAAGGCAAAGAAGTACGAACTTCTCTTAGTACCGGGCGATAGCTTCGGATACAGCGGTTATGTAAGAATCTCGTATTGCGTATCCACCGAAATGATACAGAATTCACTTGCTTCCTTTGAAAAGCTCAGTAAGGAGTACAAATAATAACCATGGATAAAATAAGATGGGGCATAGTAGGCCCGGGCACTATAGCTCACAAATTTGCAGAGGCTCTGGCAAATGTGGAGGACGCCACCCTCAGCGCAGTAGCATCCCGAAGCGAGGCAAATGCCAAGGCTTTTGCACAGAAATACAGTATTCCTACTATATTTGTAGGATATGAGAGTATGGCAAGCTCCGATGCGGTAGACGCTGTGTATATATGCACACCGCAGGCGTTCCATGCTTATAATGCACTCATGTTTCTTAAGGCGGGAAAGCATGTGCTTTGCGAAAAGCCAATATGTGTAAATGCAACCGAAGCCCGTATGCTTAGAGACTGCGCCAAGGAAAACGGCGTGTTTATTATGGAGGCAATGTGGACAAGATTTTTGCCTGCAATAAACGAAGCCTGTGCCATAGCACAGAGTGGCGAAATTGGCGAAATACTTTCTGTAAGTGCAGATTTTTGTTTCAGAACCACACCCGAGGAAGAACCCAAGCTTTTTAAAAATGAATTGGCAGGTGGTTCTATTCTGGATGTAGGTGTGTATTCATTTAACTTTGCTTCGTTTTTCCTCGGTACTAACCCCACGGAAATCATATCCACCATGCAGGTGGCTGATGGAGTAGACGTGCAGACATATGCACTTCTTAAGTACGAGAGTGGTGCTGTAGCGGATTTATCGTCTGCAATATGCCTGCATAAGAGCGACCATGCATTTGTGTATGGTACAAAGGGCTTTATACGCGTACCTTGCTTCTATGGTGCCAGCGAGCTCTTTGTAGACATCGGTGGAGTAGTAAGGCATATACAAAAGCCTTTTATAGGAAACGGATTTGAAGAAGAAATCCTGGAGTGCCACAGATGTATAAGAGCGTGCTTAACCGAAAGTGATATACATCCCGTTTCGCATAGTATAGCCGTGCTTGAAATTATGGATACGGTACGAAGACAAAACGGAATAATATATGAAGCAGATAAATAAAATAAAAATATCACTCTGTACGAAGTACAGAATACAACTTACAAAGTAAAATAAGAAAGCCTGAAACGATTTTTTCGTTTCAGGCTTTTATTATTTCTTTTTATTTTTATTAGTTAAATACTTTTTAAAATTTCCCGATTTAAATATTTCAAGAGCAGTCTTAAATATCTTGTTGTCAGAAAATTCCTGAAGCTGCATTACATTCTGAATTTCTATCTGTGTTTTGGTATCGCAGATACCATTTGCTTCCATTCCCTTTGTCACCTGAAAGTGTACCACAGCAGAATGTGTTTCCTGTGTAAACTCGTCCGAGGGGATGCCCACACCGTAGCCCATTGCCCAGAGTCTTTGATTAAGAGCAAGAACTGTAGGTCCTTTGTCACCGAGCTTCATTACGGTATCAAAATCAAAGTCGACTAAATCCGAGTTCTTCATTTTTACGATACTGTCATACACGGTGTAGTCGGGCTGAATACCCACTTTGTCTATGTGACGTTTGTTTCGTGTAAGGTACTCTGCAACGGTCATCTTTACACCACCGCCAATGCGGAAGTTGGTAAGGGTCTGCATTGTGCCCTTGCCGTAGGTAACATCACCCACCACAAAGCCTATACCGCTGTCCTGCACAACTCCGCAAAAAGCTTCCGAAGCACTTGCGCTGTATTCATTTGCAAGTACTATAACAGAATACTTGGGGTTTTTGCACTGCGAGTAAAGAGTGGTAAGATCTTTTTCGTCCTGATACTGGAAGTGTATTATAGGACCTTTCGGAATCATCCTCTGGCATATTTGTGAAAATGCATCCACAGAACCGCCGAGGTTATATCTTACATCAAATATTATGTTTGTAATTCCCTGTTTGTCAAATTCATCAAGTGCCTTGTCTACAAGAATCGGAGAAGAATGGTCAAAAGACTGAAGCTCTATGTAGCCTACAGTTCCGTCTATAATCTGGTACGAACCGGGTTCTACTATTACAGGCTGTCTTGTAACGGTAAATTCCAAAATTTCTTCACCGCGTTTTACACCTATCTTTACTGTAGTTCCGATTTCGCCGATTATAAAGGTTCTTGCCTTTTCGAGTGGCATACCTGCAAGGTCTACTCCGTCTGCACTTATTATTATATCGCCCTGACGGATACCTGCCTGTGCGGCGGGGGATTCGGCAGTAGTGCTCGATACAAGAAGACCTTGGGGAATCTCGGATACCACAACACCTATACCCGAAAACTCGCCCGACATACTATCGGTAAAGTAGTTGTATTCTTCGGTTGTGTAGTAGGTGGTGTGTTCGTCGAGGTCATTAAACATGGCTTTGTATACTTCCTCGATTAATTCGGGGTGGCTTTCCATTATAGCCATGAGTGTTTTTTCGTAGAGTTCTTCTCTTGTTACGGGGTCTTTGTAACGGGATATTATAAGGTTGGCACTTTGCTCTGTAAGAAGCTTTGCTATTTCACCGTTTTCAAGAATAGGCTTTTCTTCTGCCGGTGTTTCCTCTGCAAATACAACCACGGAAGAGAGCATCACAAAGATGCACAAAAGAAACGCCGTAAGCTTTCTTAATTTCATATTTTCACCTGCTTATTACATTTTTTCAGGAGCATCAATTTTGAGTATGTTGAGAGTATTTCTTATAACTGTCTTTGTGAGTGATACGAGTGTGAGTCTTGCCTGCATTATATCCTCTGCTTCGCCCTTAACTCTGCAGCTGTTGTAGAAGGAGTGGAAGAGTGCCGCAAGGTCAAGAAGATATCTTGTAAGCTTGCTGGGTTCTAAAGATTCTGCCGACATCTCTATTTCCTGAGGGAAGGAGTTGAGCTTTGTTATAAGCTCCTTTTCTTCCTTTGTGTCAAGAAGTGCGAGGTTTACATCGTTTATGTTTTTAAGTGTTACGCCCTCTTCTGCAAGGTTACGGAGAATAGAGCATATTCTTGCGTGTGCATACTGTACATAGAATACGGGGTTGTCGTTGTTCTGTGCTACAGCGAGGTCAAGGTCAAATTCAAGGTGGCTTCCTGCCTGACGGAGGTTGAAGAAGAATCTTGCCGCATCTACACCTATTTCGTCTATAAGGTCGGAGAGGGTTATCATTTCGCCTGTACGCTTACTCATTCTTGCTACATCGCCGTCTTTTATAAGGCGGACAAGCTGCATTATAACAACCTTCAATTTCTTGCTGTCACAGCCTATAGCATCCATAGCACCTTCCATACGGGCAACATGGCCGTGGTGGTCTGCGCCCCAGATGTTTATTACCTTGTCAAAGCCACGCATCTGGAATTTGTTTCTGTGGTATGCAATGTCAACTGCAAAGTAGGTAGGTATGCCGTTTGCACGGATTAATACCTCGTCCTTTTCGCTTCCGAACTCGGTAGTTTTGAGCCAGAGAGCATCGTCCTTTTCGTATGTAAGACCACTCTTTTTAAGAAGCTCTATAGTTTCTGCCACTTCGCCGTTAGCATGGATTGTGCTTTCGGGGAACCATATGTCGTAGTTGATTCTGTATTTTTCGAGGTCTCTTTTAAGGTTTGCTATGTTAATAGGCAGAGCGTACTCTACAAGTGCCTTTCTTCTTTCCTCGGAGGGTACATCTACGAGCTTTTCGCCGTTTTCGTCGGCATAGTTTTTGGCATGAACCTTTATGTCATCGCCCATGTAGCCGTCCTCG
>JAZLCB010000223.1:0-1592 GCA_045614005.1 Clostridia bacterium | reverse complement strand
TTTCCAGGCGTGCTCCTTCGACCACTCGGACATCTCTCCTCGTGCTTTCAGCGAATATTAGTTTATCACCTTTGCATAAGGAAGTCAAGCAAAATTTTTAATATTTTTTAGGAATCTAATAAAATTATATTGGCGATTTTTATAATGCGTCAAATAATTACGTTTACAAAATTCGAAAGCAGGGTATATAAATATCGTTATATAGTTTGAGCTATACCCTATAAAAAATTTGTAATCCCATTGCAAAAAAATATACGTGGATAGAAAAGAACCATGGCATAAACTATAGACAAATAAATAAATTTAGCATAAAATGTAATCAAGGGTTGTAAATTAATTATTATAAGATGTATATTTCAAGGAGGAACATATCATGGAAATGAATGGTACAATGTTAAACAAAGAAGATTGCGAAAACGCAAAAGAAGTAGTATCCAAATATGGTGTGACTTTAGTTTGCGATGAAGAAGAAACTAAAGAAGTTGCGGATGTTGTTCTGCCAGCAGGTGAGCAGTGCGAAAATATGAAAGAAGTTGTATCTAAAGTTGGCGTAACAGTAGTTTGTGACGAAGAAGCGTAAGAGACAAGAATATTTTGCATTCTTAATGAAAACCTATAGACATTTGTGAAAAAAAGGTGTAATATATGCATAGGTTTTATAAAAATAACTTCTAGGAGGTAACGTACAATGGATGGTCGTGCATTAGGTAAAGAAGGTTGCGAAAACGTAAAAGAAGTAGCTTGCAAATTCGGTATGACAGTTGTTTGCGATGAAAAAGAAGAAGAAAGATTACACGCAGACGTAATTCTGCCAGCAAGCGAACAGTGCGAAAACATGAAAACTGTTGCATCTAAAGTTGGTGTAACTGTTGTTTGTGATGAAGAAGCGTAATTTCGTCTTATTTCTGTAGAATTACACATTACAGAGCTGTATTCGTTTGCACGAGTACGGCTCTTTTTGTTAATATTTAATATTGGGAGGCGTTTGATATGGCATTTTTTGATGATTTAACAAAAAAACTGAGCACTGCGGCAGATATCGCTGTAGATAAAGCAAAAGACCTGGCAGAGACCGGGAAACTTAAACTGGATATTGCTACGGAAGAAAAAGAAGTGCAGAAGCTGTACGCCCAGATTGGGAAAGCAATCTATCAGCAGGAAAAAGATAATCCGGACAGCATTTTTGCTGCTGAATGCTATAATATCACCGAACGCTTACAGCGTATTGAAGAATTGAAGACAGAGGCTCCTGCCGAAGAACCGGTAGCGGAAGCATCTGTAGAAGAGTAAGGATAATCCATCGCCGCTGTGCGATGATTCAAAAGAGGCGAAGCATCGCCTCTTTTTTGTTTTATGCCTTGACTTTTGCAGTGGGGTTATGCTACAATAAGCGCTGTCATGCTAGACGGGGAGGTAGCGGTGCCCTGTAACCTGCAATCCGCTATAGCAGGGTTGATGTCTGTCCGAGGGTTGGCTTTGTGGAGTCTGCCTCAGGTAAGTGGTGTTGACGGCTGGGTCCTGCGCAACGTGAACTTATGAACCTTGTCAGGTCCGGAAGGAAGCAGCAATAAGTAAGCACTTGCGTGTGCCGT
>JAZLCB010000222.1:0-2328 GCA_045614005.1 Clostridia bacterium | reverse complement strand
CATGGATAGACCTGCCCATGCGTTATCAACCCTACAAGAGAAAACTCTACGAAAAACTTTTGCATATGTTTCTTAAGTAAAATCGGTGTAAATCCCGAGTATCAGAACCTCTTCTTCCATTTCGTCAAAACTGTATACACCGCAGGCAAACATGAAGTCCTGCCACACTATGATACCGAGCTCATCGCAAATGCGATAGAAATAGTCGGGAAGATATATACCGCCACCCCATATTCTTATACTGTTGTGGTTGGCTTTTACACAATCGGTAAGGAGTTTTCTTGTTCGCTCCTCGCTCATTCTTGAAAGGATATTATCCTCGGGTATGTAGTTGCTGCCTTTGGCAAATATGTTCTTGCCGTTTATGTTAAAGCAGAATTTGCTGCCCCATTCATCCTTTTCGGTATTTATTGTAAGGGTACGAAGACCTATCCTGAATTCTCGGCTATCCTCTGTGCCAAGGCTTATTTTTACATCATAAAGATTCTGCTCACCATAGCCTGTATGCCACCAGAGCATAGGGTTTGTTATGGTTATACTGCTCTTTAAGCCTTGGGAAGTGTACTTTTCACCATCAGGCGAAGTTATCTCTACACTTACATCGTCACTTGTGGCATCTACATCTATATCCAATACCACTTTGCCGTCGGAATGAACTTGTGTTATATAAAAATCATTTATTCTGTTATCAAAACACTCTATTTTAATATCGCGCCATATACCAACATCGGGAAGTGTAGGACCCCAATCCCAGCCAAACATATAGTGCGCCTTCCTTAAATGAGTAAAGCCCTGCACGGCATCGCCTGTACCACCAAGCGGATCAGAAGCGTGCAAGCGTGTTATATATTCCGTAGGTGAACGGAATATTATTTTTATTGTATTTTCGCCCTCTTCTATAAGGCTTTTAATATCAAACTCATATCCCCTGTGCATATTTTTGGTTTTGGCTACAAGGGTATCGTTTATATAAATTTCGCTTAAGGTATCAAGCCCGTCGCAAACGAGCAAGATGTTTTCATAGCCGAGGTCATCTACAGCAAATGAACGGGTGTATTCATAATCGAAGTCCGAAAGCTTTCTCGCATCGTCCTCGTTGTCGCGGTAGTACGGGTCATCGAGCTTGCCCAATTTGAGAAGGTCGGCATACATGCTTCCGGGAACGGTAGCATCCATATATTTAGTATCATTTATATTTTTAAACTTCCAAATTCCGTTTAAGTTTATCGTCATTTGTTAAACCTCCTTTTAACTTGGTTATTCGGTCTGCGAAGTAGTTTGTTCTTCGGGGTGAACTATGATATCTTCCACATCTCCCGAAATTTCGGGCTGACCTGCTGAAGGAACTTGTTCTGCCTCCTCGGTGGGTTTTTGCTCTTCGGAGGGTTCTGCAGGTTCTTCGGGTTTTTCTTCTATAGGCTCGTCTTCTTTAAAAGTACCTACAGCCACCTCCTGAGTGGTGGGCAGGTATCTGCTCTTGGATTCGAATTTTCTATTGAATTCTGCACCGTTTCGCTTGTATACTCTGTAGCTTTCGTACACGCTTCCGTTTGAACCGGGAGTGATGATTTTTGTTTCGCCCTCGGGGAGAGTTTCATCATCAATCTTTGTTTCGGAGAATGGTACAGATGATATATACGAGGAATGAAATTCCACGGTGTAATCTATTTCGGAAGTACCTACTATAGCTACTGTGAGCATTGTCCCTTCAATAGTAGCCTTGATACTTACGGGATAGGATTTGTCATTTTCGAACACATAGTCTATGCTTCCGTATGCAACGGTTGCATCTCTGCCCATGGGCACATAGCTTACGGGTATGGAGTGGTTGGTTCTGGAAACTGTCTTTAAATCCGCAAGAACAACCGCATTGTAAAGTGTGGAAGATACCTGACAGATACCACCGCCGATATCATCTACAACCTTAGTACCCACATACACATGTGCCATCTTAAAGCCTGCAGCTACGGTTCTTGGACCTACTACGGCATTGTACGAAAATCTTGCACCGGGGTTTATAACATAGCCGTTTATCTTTGATGCAGCAAGGGCAATGTTATCGCATCTGCCCTGTGAACTTCCTGCAAAGGAAGTGGTGTACTTTGCTATAATCTTATTTATATATTTGTCCTCAAGCTGACTTGCTGTTACTTTGGGACGGGTTATTTTTGCAGGGATTTTGTACGATTCTTTGGAGTTTTTGTTTTCTTTAAATATCTTTTTTGCTTCGGCTTCGTCGATTTCTACGCCTATAACCTCAGCCTCTATATGATGATTGCCGTCTACTTCCGTATAAACTGCGTCCTTTGCTTCCTTGACATATTCTTT
>JAZLCB010000221.1:0-2266 GCA_045614005.1 Clostridia bacterium | reverse complement strand
AGTCCAGCCCTCGCCTACATCTAAAGCAACATCTGTAAACCACTCAAGCTGTGCATCGTCGTAGCCGCTTACAATACCCTTTACATTGTCGCCGTTTACCTCGCGGTAGAAAAAGGAATTTAAGGCTATAAGCCTTACCTTTTTGTCGGGATAATCCACATAGAAATACGGTCTGCCATCAGGACGATAAACACAGTCCATATCATCAAGGTATTGTGTTGCCTTGTGCCAGTCGCTATCAAGGCGAACATCCGACCTGCCTGTAACGGGATTGGAGAAGCCATCGTGGTTGCCCCTTGCAGGGAAAAAGTGTCCGTTTGGCAAAGCCTTACGGAAGAGGTCTATCTCCTTTGGCATAAGACGCTTTATTGTGTTTCGTGCAAAACCTCCGCACATGATATCGCCAAGATGCAGAACACATTCTATCGGAGTTAATTCCGATAATTCCAGTATGTTTTGACAGGTTTCCTCTACGCTGTTGTCGAGGTGGCTGTCTGCCACAACGGCAAAGGTGAATGAGCCTTTAGCATTATTAAGCTTTTCTACTGTGTTTTCAAGAGTTTTTTTGTAGCAGGGTTTCATACCTATATCTCACTTTCTGTATTATAAAAGCAATCAAGTTCCCATTTTAACACATTGGTATCTATGTACTGCCATATTTTGTCATGATCGGATTTACCACGGATTATGTGGTCGTGAAATGAGCGTTGCCAGATGGAATAACCGATTTGTTTTGTAACCATTGTTTTAAATGAACGAATAATAGATTCAACATTTATTGTAGGGGACGATGCCCTCATCGTCCCGTTTAATGTTATAAGCAAATGTATATGGTTTGGCATTATAACATATTTATCCAAACAAACATTCTCATATTGTGTATTTATGTTGTTTATATATTTATCGCATATTTGACCGCTTTCAGACAATTGGTTTTTCGGGACGATGTGGGCATCGTCCCCTACGATTATGTGGGATAGGAGTTCTTGCCTGTCCTTGGTGCATATCGTAACGAAATATGCTCCCGGAAGAGAATAATCATATTCTTTTAATCTCGTGTTTTTTCTTTTCGGTAACATTATAATCTCTTAAGTTCAAACTTAAGGTTTGTTGTAAATTCCTCAAACGGCTTTAAATTTACAAGCCAATCATCGTTCTCGCTCTTTTTGGCATGGCCGTTTATTGTACGGGGCTCGAGACCAACAACATATTCGCTCTCGCCCATCATCTTCCAGATAAGAAAGCCGGGGAGTGTATCGCGCTTGTATGTAATGTATGCACCCATGGTATCGTTTTCTATACCTACGGTCTGTATGTCGGTATCGTAGTGTACATGTATGCACTCTTCCTCTTTGCCATGGATAGGTGCTGTAAGCTCTGCCACTTCGGCAGGTACATTTATCATCTTAGCGCCCTCGGTAACAAGCGGATAACCGAAGTTGCAATGATAGCAAAGTGCCACACCTTCGTCGTGGAAGCCTTCGTTTACTACGGTGTCCTCTACGGTGAATGAGCTATCGAAAAGCTTAGCCGTTATGATACGCTTGAACACAAGATTTAATCCGAACACAGCGCACTCGCGCATCTCGCCCGATACCTTCATGATGTATTCATCGCCTACCCAATCGGCAAATACGCTCACCTTGGAAGCAGGTGTATTGGCAATTCTGCCATGGAGTCCCTGGTCGCCGTGAGGTCCGCCTACATTTTTGAGTCCGCAGGTGGTTATAAGTCCGCCACAGAAACCGCGAAGCCAGTTTGTACCCTCCTTGTCATAGTACTGAGGTGCTACAACACCTGTCTTGGAAATCCATCCGAACGCACTACCCTCAAACTCTGCCTGAGCTATATCCATGCATCTGTCGGGAAGTACGGTAAAACGGATTTTGCCTGTGTTTATTTCTATAGCGCGCACGCCCTTTGCCTTGCCGTCGTTGAAGGTGAAGTCGCGTACACCGCCTATCTGTTCTACACTACCTACTCTTTTTAAAAGTTCTTGTTTTGTCATAAATTAAACCACCTTTTTTGTGATATAAGTTAATTCCTATTGTTTATATATGTTTTGCGGAAGCAATCCATCTCCCATTTTAATACATTGGTGTCAATGTACTGCAATATTTTATTGTAATCTTCTTTGCCTCGGATTATGTGGTCATGAAATGAGCGTTGCCATATGTTTGCCCCATATTCCTTGTTAGTCAACCTTTTGAATGTTGATACAAATTTTGAAATGACCGAATTTGTAGGGGACGGCGTCCCCGACGTC
>JAZLCB010000220.1:0-5158 GCA_045614005.1 Clostridia bacterium | reverse complement strand
ATAAATCCCAAATGTAAACCTTTACATTTGTGTTCACGTTAGGTGAGCCTAATTCCAAACGTATTGCAAAAGCACTTATGCCTAGAACAGCTTTATATTCATATTTATGCTCTTTTCCGTCGGTGATTACATAAGTTTGACCAGCAGTATGGCCACCGGTAGCTACAAGTAATTCGCCGTTACCACCAATGCTTCGTACATTCATAGCTTGGTTTCCTGTTGTAGCGCCAACTACCTTATAACTAAAGGAAAGTTCGAACTCAGTATCAACACCTGCATTAATAAATGATATCCAGCTACCATTACCGCCACCATTTGCTGCTAAGGGAGCATAATCAAGCACCCAAGCCTCACGAGTAGCCATTAATTCGCCATAGGTACCTTCTTCAACAAGGTAACCGTTACCTTCGTTCAAGTTAGCATTGTAACCGGTTAAGGGAGAAACCTTATCGTTTCTCTTAACGCCGTCAATATAGAAGTTTACATTCCAAATATAAAGTTCGCCGTTAAGTACATTGCCATTTTGGAAGCGTGCGGCAATCTGTGTAGAGGGGAAACTTGCAGCCCCAGCAACCAAGTGGTGTGCACCAAGTTGAAGGTTAGCAGCAACTACTTTATTATCATGTGTGACGGTATCAAAGTTCTCACCGGTAGCATTCTTGAAGTAAATATAACCTGATGTTGCAGTGTAGTAATAATCAAATTCAATTCTTATAGAGCTTGCACCAATACCAAATACAGGAGTAAGTGCAAAGCCACCTTTGCCAGACGGAACATTATCAAATGTACATTTCCAAGCCTTTTGAGCGTTATACATATCCTCATAAGTAACCTTGCTTACTTGAACAAGAGAATTACGCCAACCGTGGTCCTTGTGACATTTTATAGGGTTTTCGTTAACTTCTACACCGTTAACAGAAATAGTTAAATCCCAAATGTAGAGTTTTGCGTATGTAGCAGCAGTTCTCTTTTCCTTAGAAAGACCATACAAAAAGTCATCAGTAGGGCAGGTATATAATGCCATATAGTTGCCCATACCTTCTTTAAGGTAGCTATAATTGTTTTCAAGCATATTGGGAATGTCGGCATTATCAGAACCATTACCACCATTATTCCAGTTTCTTGCATAGATTTCGTTGATGGTCTGATAATGTTCAGACTTCATATAATAGCTGAAAGTAATCTGGATTGTAGCATCCTTAAGTGTCTCAAGGCCAAGTTCGGAAGCAGTAATATCTGCGATAACTGCAGCATGTTTACCGCCTGTAGTGCCGTTAAAATCAATAAGATAAACATCTTTAGTTTTGTTAGTTACGTTGTCAACAATAGTAGAAGCAGCGGAAGCTGTAACGCCGATAAAGCTGAACAATGTAGCAACAATTGCTAAAGTTAAAACTAAGCTTAACGCTTTAGAAAATAACTTTTTCATTTTAAAATTATCCTCCTTTAGATATTCTTTTTAATTTAAATGCCGTTTAAATAAATACTAACATTATGTATGGCACGAAAGCAAAAACCAACCACTAAAGCCAATTCGAACAGGAACAAAAAATTCCTTGGGTGGTGCCGAAAAGTTTTTATTGGCACTTTTCACTTTTTGCCGTTTACATTGCTGTAAAGACCACCATTAGTCGAAACGGAGTTTGCCCCATTTCGACTAACAGTATAAAGCAAATTAATATGTAAATAAACGGAAAGTAACTAAATTTAATGAACTAAAATTAGTTCATTTCAGCAATCTTCTCGTTAGCCTGCTCAACGAAGGTGTTGATAACGGGCTTGTAAGAGTCGATAATTGTCTTAACCTGTGCCGGGTCTGCATGACGAATTGCATGGTTGATTTCAATATTGGTAGCGCCGTGAACTTCAGCGTTTAACCAAGCATCAGAATTCATAACATAAGGCTGAGTCTTGAGGTAATCAGCAACCTCTTTAGCCTGAGCGTCACAATAGAACTTGTTCATATCGTAATTTTCAGAAGAGAGCCAATATCTTAAGAAGTAAGGAACAGCCTTGGGGTTCTTTGCACCCTGAGGAATAGCGTAAGCCTCATTCTCGGAAAGGTTTACCTTGTATTCAACACCTGTGATAGAAGGTAGCGGAACAACACCAAGGTTACCCTGAGCCTTTACGGGCTTAGCGTAGAAGTGGGTTGTACGAGAAGCAATAAGAGAGTCAGTATAGAAAAGGATTAAGCCGTTATCGAAACCATCATAATCGATATCCTTAACAGCAATAACGCCCTTTGCATTGAGCTGAGCGATCCACTGACCTGCAGTAAGAAGGTTCTTATCGTCCATTCCGCTTTCGAACTTATTCTTTTCAGGGTTGTAGCGAGTATAGGAAGCACCTAAAACACAGTTATAACCACCGGTCATAGTTGTGATAGCAGTGTACTGGCTACCGGCAGTCTTAGAGAACTTAACGCACATGGTAGCAAGCTTATCAAAGGTCCACTGACCTGCTTTCCAAAGCTTGTAGGGATCTTCCATGTTGAATCTGCCAACCAAATCTCTGTTATAGTACATTACAGAAGGCTGGAAGTAAGGTGTGCTCTTAAGAACAGCAGCATAAGGCTTGTTGTTGAACATGTAGTGGTACATTGCGTTGTGGTCCCACGCCTGGTCAGTAAAGTCATAACCATAATCAGTAAGAGGAGTAAGGTAAGGCATTACAGCAGGGTCCTGACAACGAAGTCTTACGATGTCGGGAGAGTTGTTTGTGGTAATCATAGCAGCAAGTTCTGTTGAATAATCACGATAAGCTGCAGTTTTCCACTCAACTGTGATACCTGTTTCCTTTGTAAAGTTTTCCATTGCTTTTTCAGCACCGGGCATTGAAGATGCTTCATTCCAGTTGTAGAAAACAATTTTGTCGCCTAAATCCTTAGGCATTTTAGCCTTAACCTCAGCCCATGTAAGGTTGGTGTCACCGGCTTGTAGCATTGTATTAGATGAAACAGCTGCTTTTTTCTTTTCTGCCTTTTTACCGCAACCGGTAGCAGAAACCAAAAGCATTGCAACAGCTAAACCTAAAGCAAATAATCTTTTCATTTTGCATATTCTCCTTTATGTATTATTAGGTATACTAATGATATCACCAAATTTCCAAAAAGTCAACCATTTGTAATAAAAAAATATAAATTTTTATGCTATTTTTTTAACAATTTAAACAACAAATGCTTTCATTAGGTTACTTTTTATAAATGAAATACTTCTTTTTTGGTGCTTTTTACTATTTTTATTTATTTGATAATCAAATAATGACAAAATGATATTGGAATTTAATAAAACCCAAGACCTAACAGTCTTGGGTTTTTGCTAACATCCATTTTGCAGGATCGTTTGTATCAGACATTACTCGAACACGAATATTGCGGATGAGCCTTTTTTCATATCAAGCGGAATTTCTTTATTATTATAGATATTGCCTGAAATTATTTCCTTTACGGGCTTTTTCTCTTTTAAATTGAGACTTCCGTTTATATCTGCGCAGGGGAACACACCTATAAAGCGATTATCACCATAAACCGCTGTG
The DNA here is from genome assembly GCA_045614005.1 of Clostridia bacterium. GTDB lineage: Bacteria > Bacillota > Clostridia > UMGS1810 > UMGS1810 > RGIG8748. The sequence continues at coordinate 1,621 of JAZLCB010000220.1, read as the reverse complement.
CCTGACGGTGCATAGAAATGGCAACCCGCCTTTTCCATAATCGTTCTGATTTCATCCGCTTTCATATACGGCGTATTATTAAAGAAACAAAGTCTGCCGTCAACGGTTTTTTCACAGTCGCCCTCAACCTTGAGCATCGGGAAATTATATTCCTCCGACATATATTCGCAAAGTTTAAAGCCTGTTACCTTTTCAACATTCGAGACAGAAAACCCGTCTGAATTAATACCAACCGCGTAATTAAACATAAAGGCGGTATCTTTTGAAAAGCCGAGGTTTTTAAGTTCGTCTTTCGACAAGTTGAAATCGTATGTAAATATTACGAGTTTATAAGCCGACAAATCTATTTTGCTTAAATCAGAAAGCAGATAAATATCCACAAGTGCACCGGTAAGCTGAGCTTCCATTATAAAATCCTCTAAAAAGCCTTTTCGCATGTCTCTGCATTTTCTAAGCGAGTACATCGACTTTTCATCCATAACAACAAGCACATCACTTTTTGAGGACTGTTCTCGCTTTAGCATTTGGTCGCTAAAGCTTTTAAGGCGTCCGATTTCTTCGATAAGCTCATAATCATCGTACCAGCCGTCGCCCAAATCCATCCACCAATAACCCGACTTCCTTGACAAGTTTTTTGCCACCTCGCGTCGCATTACGGTGTAGCCTTCCTCAAGTGTTTGGCACTTGAGCCAATCGATAACAGACAAATGCGTTCTGATATCAAGTTCCTCAAGCCAAATCTTATTAATATTAACCGACTGTGCAGGTATCATAGTACCGCCCGGTTCACCGCAAATTCGTCTGTAATAAGACATAGGTGCCGAGAAAAAGTCGATATACGGCGAGTCAAGCAACTGTCTTATTGCCAAGTGGCCTGCATAAGTTGGCTCGTCTATCTGCAAAATATAGCCATAAAAACAGCCGACGGGCTTATCGTTTGTTTTTTGCTTTAGTATTTTAGCAAAATACTCGTTAGCATAAGCCATAGTATATGACATAAACTCGTCATAATCGGTGATAACGGTATCGTTTTTATTACCTCTGAAAAGTCTTTCAAGGGTTTCAGTGTTATAATACCTCTCATTAGTGGAAGGCAGAAAAACATTATCCCTTGTAAGATCAGGCTGCTGCCATTTTTCTTTGAGAACCTCGAGACTTCCGTATTTTTGGATGCCGTAATCGTAAAAATTGCGAAGCTGCGAAATTCCGTAGTCTCCGTAAATTTCGTTTTCCCTTCCCCAAGCAACCGATTCGCCTTGTCTGCCTACTGCTACATGGTAGCCGAGAATTCTATCGCCAAACGGTCCGTTTTCTACATGGTCTATAAACCTTTCAAGCGCTACGCCCGCAGCTTGAAGCCATTTCTTTGAAGAAAAGCTTTGTCTTGCAATTACACCGCCTACATTGGGTCTCTTATCTATATAGTCACCGCCCGGCAAATAGTAGCCGTTAGGCGCATTATAACCGAGCCAGTCGTGTTTTTCGGTATTTACAAGCGCTTTTATTTCCTCTGCGGTGCGAGGTCCGTTTTCGTAAACAAAAACCTCCTCCGGATTATTATAAAGCCAGTCGTTAGGCGGGTTAAGTTTTATTCGCGGAATAAATAAGATTTCCTCGTCCA
>JAZLCB010000219.1:0-1372 GCA_045614005.1 Clostridia bacterium | reverse complement strand
ATCGTACAGTGTCTTTTCGCAAACAAAGGTAGAGTCACAGCCCGAAATCTGCATATCGGGATGAAACGAAAGTCCTTTTAAAACATTGGGGTTCTCTGCAGAAAAACAAACTGTAAATCCTTGTTTTTGCAGCGAAGAAACTATGCTTTTTTTAATATTTGCACCAACAATTATATTCAAACAACTCACCACTTACCGACTAAAAACATAATATGTATCAACAACCATATTGGTTGATTATATAGGAGTTGTGCGGTGCAATTCTTGCACCGCACAACATCCGTCGTATTAAAAATCAATTGAATTTTGTAGTTACAAATCCATCTATAAGAGAGATAGCTCCCTTTAAATCCTCTGCACTCACACATTCGTGCGGAGTATGAATATACCTTGTAGGTATTGACACAGCGCCTGTCATAACACCTGTTCCCGATGTATGGATAGCTCCTGCATCTGTTCCGCCGAATGAAAGCACCTCATGCTGAACGGAAATTCCCCTATCCTTGGCAACGTTTCTTAAAACATCGTTTACATACTTATGTGTTATTATGGAATTATCCATGTACTTAATACAAGGCCCTTTGCCAAGGCTCACTGCCATGCGGTTACATTCGGGGGTATCGCCTGTATCGGTAACATCTACCGCAAGCGCAATATCAGGTCCTATAGCATTTGCAACAGCCTTTGCACCACGGCAACCGAGTTCTTCCTGTGTGGTAAATACAAAATAAAGGTCGTTAGGACAAGTTTTAAGTTGCATAAGCACCTTGATGAGCAGATACACACCCACACGATTGTCCATAGCCTTGGAAGATATCATATCACCATTTTGGAAAAACTCTCCGCAAAACACAGCACAATCACCAATATTAACAAGTGAAAGGGCTTCGTCGGCTGTTTTTGCTCCGATGTCTATATACATCTTCTGAGGGTTTAAATCTTTCTTTAAATCTATTTTTTCTTCATAGGCAACAACGCCCTTTATGCCGTTTTTGAAAACTACACTCTTATAGAGCGCACAGTACGGCATAACGCCACCAAGTGCGGAAAAACGAACAAAACCCTTATCGTCTATATAATTTGCGATAAGACCTATTTCGTCCATGTGTGCGGCAAGAAGTATCTTTTTGCCATCGCCTTTTTTGTGTACTATAAGGTTACCGAGATTATCAGTATAAACTTCGTCCACATATCCTGACACGGTATCACAAATAAACTGCGATATGTTTTCTTCGTTACCCGAAGGAGAATATATCTGTGTAAGATTCTTTAATAATTCCATAATTGCCTCCTATTCAAACAAAGGAGTTGAGAAGTATCTTTCTGCGGTATCGGGAAGTACTGTTACAACCGTTTTGCCTTTGCCGAGTTT
>JAZLCB010000218.1:0-4845 GCA_045614005.1 Clostridia bacterium | reverse complement strand
GGGAAAGCCATATCCACATGGGTTATTTCTGCTTTACCAAACAGTTTTGTATTTAACTTTCTTAAATATGTTTTGCCGTTTTCTGTGGTGAATGTAACCCTGGTGCACTTTTTAAGCAGTGCAGAAATGTTGGAGAACTCTTCTATGGAGGTGAGTTCTTCGCCGTAGTACATTTCGTTGGATTTTGTGATGTACACGGGGATTACATCATACTTATCGCGGTTTATGTGGCGCATTGCCTGAACGGCAGAAATTATGGAAATTTCGTGTTCTACGCTTTTGCCACCAAAGATTACACAGAGCTTTAATTTCATATATATCAGTCCTTTTTAGAAAGTATTAATAGTTATCGGGAAGGTCGTTTTCGAGAAGTATTATCTTCTTCTCTGCGCAGTTTAGTGCATACGCATGGTTTATGGCTTCGTTAAAGTCCGAAGCTATATAAATTTTGTCCTGAGGATAGGAAGCATCGGCAAGACCCTTTGCAATAGGTTCTGTCTGACTTCTTCCTACAAGGATTACATAGTCGCAAATCTTTGCGGCATTTTTGCCGAATTCGCGGTTTAATTCCGCCTGCTTTTCGCCAAGCTCTACCATGCCGGGAGTAAGAAGTATCTTGCATCCGTCAAAGTACGAGAGGGTTTCGAGTGCGGCTTTTGTCCCGCTGGGGTTTGAGTTGTAGGCGTCGTCTATTATTATATCCTTGCCTCTTGGCACAAGCTCGAGTCTGTGAGGAACACTCTTCAACTTGGCTACCTGTGCTTTAAGCATGCCAAATTCAATACCGAGGCTGTGAGATACTGCGATAGCACCTGTTATGTTAAGTACATTGTGAGTACCTATAAGCTTGGTTGTAAATTCGCCCTTTTCGCCGTTTGGCGCTGTAACGGTAAAGGTAGTTCCTTTGTCGGTTATCTTTATATCCGAGGCGTTGTATGTGCCGTTTCCGTTTAAGCTGTAGCTTATATTCTGCCTTGCACCCTTAAAGGAATTTATGTTTTCGTCATCGCCGTTAACAAAGAGCATACCGCCCTGTGGCAAGCTGTCTGCAAGCTCAAACTTGGTCTTTTTTACATTATCGAGCGATTTGAATGTTTCAAGATGCTGAGGACCTACGGAAGTTATGATGCCTATTTCGGGATATACGATATCGCATATTTCCTTTATTTCGCCCACGCGCTTAGCACCCATTTCGCATACGAATATTTCGTGGAAGGCATTCAGCGAAGAACGAAGTGTCTTAACAACGCCCATGGGGGTATTGTAGCTTTCGGGAGTCATAAGTACATTGTACTTTGCTTTAAGAAGGGTAGAAAGATAGTATTTTACACTGGTCTTTCCGTAGCTTCCCGTAATGCCTATAACCTTGGCATTGGAGGAAGAAAGAAGCTTTTTCGCATCGTTGATATAGTAGTTTACTATGGCATTTTCCAAGGGCTTGTTTATAAGGTTTGCCAAGAGTATGATAAACGGACAAAGTATAAAGCATACTGCCGATGCCATTACTATATTGCCGAAGAAATATCCGCCGACAAGCGCGAGTACAAGAACGCTAAATGCGGTTATAAGAAGCCTTTTAACACGCATGGTATATACAAGCGGTTTCTTTGCCTTTTTGGGAAGCGAAGTAAGAATACCGAGGATAGCTGCGGCTATAAAAATGATAAAACCGCCTATGCTATCATAGAAAGCACCGAAAAGTGCAAACGCTCCCAAAAAGATATTTGGAAACAGCTTTGTCGAATTTGATTTTATCCATTTAAACTGCAAAGCGGCTCTGTACGAATTGAGCTGAAAGAAATGTGTGAATTTTATGAGCGAAACTGCAAAAGCAACGCAGCCGAGAAGTGTACATAAAACAGTTAAGACTGTATTCATATTCGCCAAAGTCCTTTCTTTATATGTTCATAAAAGAAGCAAGCACTTTAAGGAAAGTGTAGCTGTCATCAATAAAAGAGTAGTGTCCGCAGTTTTTGAGTATCACCTTGCCTGCATCGGGCATGAGCCTTTCCATAATAAGTGCATCGGATACGGGAGTTGCGGTGTCGTTTTCGCCCCATATAAGAAGAGTGGGGGCAGTTACCTTGCAAAAAGCGTGTGTAAGGTCTTCGTTTACAACCTTTACCATAGTCTGACGCATAACAGGCGATGCCGCTCTGTAATCTGCCGAACCGCTTTTTGAAGCGAGCTTGTCGAGCGCATCGGGAAAAAGATTCTGCATAACTCGGGTTTTGAGCAGTTTTTTGCCTGTTTTAAATGTGGCAATCTTTATTTTCTGCGAAACTGTCTTTTTGGGCTTTACACCTGCACTGTCCACAAGGATTACCTTGGGTATGCTAAAGGGGAGATTGCCTTTTTCAAAGAGCTTTATTATTACTCTTCCGCCAAAGGAATGTCCCAAAAAAGTTGCCGACTTTACATCGAATTTTGAAAGAAATTCTATTATAAAATCTGCATAATCCTCTACGCACCACGGAACGGGAGGTTCATCGGAATGTCCAAAACCGGGCATATCGAGTGCTATAACCTTGTACTTTGTTTTAAGAAGCTCGGTCATGCCCTTAAAGAGTGTTATGTTTGATCCCCAACCATGCAGGAGAACAACACATTCACCTTCGCCCTCGCATATGTAATTTATGTTTAAACCATGTAAATTTATGTTCAATTTTAAAAAGCCTCGCTTTCCAAATCATACGTAGTTAAGTATACCATATTATTATATGAAAATGCAAGATTTTTTGCTTTTAATTATGTAAAAAGGTGCAGAATGAGCACTCTGCACCCTTTTACATCTCCGAATGTGTTATATATGCTTTTTCATATGACTTAGTGCACTTTTTTCGAGTCTTGACACCTGTGCCTGACTTATACCAAGCTCACTTGCCACTTCCATCTGGGTTCTTCCTTTAAAAAAGCGTAAATCAAGTATCCTTTTTTCTCTGGCACACAGCTTTTTTAACGCTTCTTTGAGTGCTATTTCTTCAAGCCAGTTTTCGTCGGTATTCTTGGTATCGCCGAGCTGGTCCATTACGAATATCGCATCTGCTCCGTCGCTGTATATCGGTTCGTATAGCGAGACGGGGTCCTGTATGGAAGTAGTGGCAAGTACCACATCCTCCTTGGACATATTAAGCACCTTTGCAATCTCACTTATCGTAGGCTCCTTTCCGTTTTTTATGGTGAGTTCTTCCTTTACCTTAAGAGCCTTGTAGGCGGTGTCCCTCAGCGAACGGCTCACTCTTATGGAGCTGTTATCTCTAAGGTATCTTCTTATCTCGCCTATAATCATGGGTACTGCATATGTCGAAAACTGAACATTCTGATTCAGGTCAAAATTATCTATGGCTTTTATAAGTCCTATACACCCTATCTGGAAGAGGTCGTCGGGGTTTTCGCCTCTGTTTGCAAAACGCTGTATTACACTCAGTACAAGCCTAAGATTTCCTTCCACAAATTCCTCGCGGGCAAAGCTATTTCCTGCCTTTATTTCTTTAAGCAGTTCTTCCTTTTTTGCCTTGGAAAGGTTGGGAAGCTTGGCTGTATTTACACCGCAGATTTCCACTTTGTTCATATGCCGTCTCCTCTGCAATTTATTTTAGTACAAGTTTCCCCTTGTTGATATTTAGATATACTGTCATAAATTAGCACAAAAAGTTAATAGTTTTTTTGATGTTTGGTTTTAAACAACATTTTATTTGCAAAAAATGATGTTTTATGTTAATATTTAAGTATAAAATGGGAGGTGTTTTTGTGAAAGCAATTACAAACGGACAAATCATTTTAAAAGACAGAATACTCACAGGCTATGCACTTTTGTATTCTGACAAAATAGAAGGTATAATTCCCGAGGGCAACATACCAAAAAACGCTGAAATCATAGACGCCAAGGGTGGATATGTAAGCCCCGGTTTAATAGACCTGCACATACATGGCTATCACCGCTGTGATGTGTGCGACGCAACCGAAGAGAGCATCCGCACAATTTCAAAGGGAATTGTTGCAAACGGTGTTACAGGTTACCTTCCTACAACAATGACTGTTGACATGGAAGTAATAAAAAAATCCCTTGAGGTAATAAGAAGCCTTAAGGAAGAAAGTAAAGATTGGGACGGAAGTGCCATTCTCGGATGCCATGCAGAAGGCCCTTTTATAAGCCCCTCCAAAAAAGGTGCTCAGGACGAAAGACACATAAAGAAGATAGATGCAGAGTTTGTTAAAGAGTATTCCGATGTTATAAAGAGCATAACTCTTGCTCCCGATGTGGACGAAAGCGATTTTGAAGGCATAAGAGCCATAAGAACAAATACCGATGTTGTGGTATCGATGGGTCACACTTCTGCAGATTACAAAACAGCTTGTGCTTCGGTTGCTGCAGGTGTTTCGCACGCTACACACCTCTTTAATGCTATGACTCCTCTTACACACAGAGAGCCCGGTGTTGTAGGCGCAGCGCTCAATACCGATGTAAGCTGTGAGCTTATTGTAGATAAGTTCCATGTGTCGGCAGACCTCTATGATATGCTCTGGAAGCTTAAGGGCAGAAAGCTCTGCTTTATAACAGACTGCCTCCCTGCAGGCGGACTCCCTGTTGGTGAGTACACTCTCGGGGGCGAAAAGATTATATACGACGGCATTGTGTGCCGTTTGGAAGACGGTACAATAGCAGGAAGCACATTAAAGCTCAATAAGGGCGTATGGAATGTGTACACTTCATCTTCCATTCCTCTTTGGGAATGTGTAAACTGTGCATCGTTAAACCCTGCAACAGTTATAGGTATGGCAGATAAAAAAGGTTCGCTCGAAATCGGCAAGGATGCAGACATTGTAATTACAGACGGCGAATTT
>JAZLCB010000217.1:0-5297 GCA_045614005.1 Clostridia bacterium | reverse complement strand
TACTATTTCAAATTGTACAAACAATGCAAGCGTAACTTCTGCATACGGCGGTATCGGCGGTATTGTCGTAAAGGCATACTACGAAGACGGTGCTGATACTTCAATTTTTGCATCTGTTACCGATTGTACAAATAACGGTACAATTACTGCACCTAAGTATGTGGGCGGTATAGTAGGTCTTGCTCGTGCAAATGTTACAAACTGTGTTAACAACGGAAAGATCGTAGGCGGCACACAGACAGGTGGTATTGCAGGTCAGGTTATTGCTGCAGGTAATATAGAAGGTAATGTGAACAAGGCAAAGGTTTCCGGTAATAGCCATGTTGGTGGTATTATCGGTGACTATACACAGTCTTCCTCCTATACCTACAACAAAGTAACAATCAAAGACAATATCAACTACGGTGCGGTTGAATCTACAGGCGACCGTGCAGCAATTCTTGGTGCTAACAATATTGACGGCTTCACAGACATGAAAGCTTCCGGTAATGTATCATACTACTATGTTTCCGGTCTTGAAATGTTTGGTAACCCCGAAGATATGGTTATTGAAGATACAAACATTCTCATGAAGGATGTAGCTAAAATCGGAAACACAGAATACGAGAACCTCGAAGAAGCATTCGCGGTAGCTGTTGAAGGCCATACAATCGTATTACTCAAAGATGCAACAGCTGAACTTGCAAGCCAGAGAGCAATTACAAAAGCATCTGTAATTGACCTCAACGGTAATACACTTACACTCGATGATGGTGATTTATACTTTGGTACAACAACATTCCAGAATGGTAACATTGTTGTAGACCCCACTGTTTTTGCTTCAACAGCAGTATTCTGGATGTTTGAAAATGAAACACTCATATTCGACAATGTTGATATCACTGCTACAGGTGTAACAGGTACATATCTTATCGGTATCAACGGTGGTACAAACACCAAGATAGGTCTTGTTAATGGTACAAGCCTTACAATCGAAAACGATTCTATAGCTGCTCTTACCGCAGTAATTTGCGATAATGGTAACGGTAACGAAGTTGAAATCAGCGATGCAGATATCAATGTTACAAACATCGAAGGTAGATTCTATCTTGGCGGTACAAACGCTACAATTACTGTAGACGATTCTGACATTACCTTAGATGGTGTTAAGGAAGGCTTCTATATAAGAGCCGGCCAGACACTTTCTATCGAAGGTGATTCTGATGTAAGCATAGTATTAAATAATGATAATGGTCGTTATGGTATCAATGTTGATTCCAACGCTATTTATACCAAGGCAGATACAGCAACTGTAACTTCTACAGCAAATTCCCTTGTGGGTTCCGGTACACAGGCAGATCCTTACATAATCAAAAATGTCGGCGATCTTGAACTTTTCCGCAACAGCGTAAATGCAGGCGAAACTAAGTATAATAAAGAAGGCGTTTGGACTGCATTAGCAAACGATATCGATATGACAGGTATTAACTGGGAAAAGGGTATCGGCTACGATGAATATTATGTTGGTAACTTTGATGGTAACAACTATGCTATCAAAAACTTAACAATTACAGCTCCTCAGTATGAAGCCGGTTGCAGTGTTGCACTCTTTGCAAACACATATGGCGATGTAATTATCAAAGACCTTACTATCGAAAACCCCACATTAAACTGCAACTATGATACACAGGTATATGATGCTAATGTTGGTGCACTTATAGGTTTTGCTTATAATGGCACTGACGCACTTATCGAAAATGTTAAGGTTTGCGGTGATATTGCTATCAACGCTACTGCAGGTTCAGGTGTTGGCGGACTTATCGGTTATATATATGGTAAATTCGGCAAAATCAACAACTGTTCTGTAATCGGTGATGCAGGTTCATATATTACAGCAAGAAGTCAGGTTGGCGGTCTTGTTGGTTACAACTACGAAGGTGCATCTGAATTTATAGATTGCGAAGTTAAAAACCTCACAATTACTTCCCGCGGTTTCATGGGCGGTATAACAGGTGTTATACAGCACAACAATGTTATCGAAGACTGTGTAGTTGAAAATGTAGAATTTGTTCTTCTCGTGGCAGAAAATGCTGCTATGGTAGGTTCTGTTGCAGGTTCTTTATCCGGCAATCAGATTACACTTACAGGCTATGATATATCCAATGTAACATGCGATGGCAAAAATGTTGCAATCATCGGTGGTAGATATTACGAAAAAGATGTTTTTGCAGTAGAATTAAACGGTGTTCTTTACAACTCCCTCCAGCAGGCTTTTGATGCAGCACAGGATGGCGATACCATTAAGTTGGTAAACAATCTTGTAGTTGATGCTACAACACGCGTAAGCAGTGGCAATGGATACTACGAAGGTACTTACTATGTAGGTGACAAAGACATCACATTAGATTTAAATGGCTTCACTGTTACACATGATGGTAGTGTTAACGACTATTTAATTCTCTTAAAGAATGTTGGCACCAAGGCAAACGAAATCACAATAAAGAACGGTACATTAGATGCAGGCACAAGCGCTTTCTGTGCTTTGTGTACATCAAGTGTAAGCACGCAGAAAATCACAATCAATCTTGAAAATGTTGAACTTGTAAACAATAATTCTAATGGTGCTGTTGCCAAGATAAGAGGCGGTTCGGTTCTTAATGTAAAGGACGGCACAGTTATTACAGGTAAGAACAGCTACATCGGTATTGAAGCATATTCCGCTACAGTTAACATATATGACGGCGCAGAAATTTATCAGAACGGAAAAACCAGCTATAACGGCTGTCTTGTTGGCGTAAGCGGTAACGGTGTTGCAAATGTATACGGCGGTTACGGCAAGAGTGCAAGCGGTGGCTTTATAGCAATGACAAGTGGTGGTACAATTAATGTATATGGTGGTGAGTGGATTGCCAATACAGATGGTACCTATGCTAACAGCAACCAGTCTGTACTTGTTGCTCAGAGTTCAAACGGTGCAAGCTCTGTAGTAAATGTATACGGCGGACAGTTTGCAGGTGGATACAATTGCTATGGCAATGCAGTAGGAGATGCACAGATTAATATATCCGGTGGTAACTTCAATATAGATCCTACAGCTTACATAGAAGATGGTTACTATGTTGCAGGAAATGCATATGGCACATACAGCGTAGTAGCTGAGCGTTCCATAAATGTTTCTACCGATGCTCCTGAAGAAGGCGTAGTTGCAGGCGATACATTTACTGTTAAGGTTAAATTAACAGGTAAGGATATCGCAAACGCAAGATGGAAGCTCGAATATAATAAGGATTTGTTCGAACTTCAGGGCATGGCAAACAACGGAACAATATATGGCTATGAAGTTAAGGAAGATAAAACTTCTGTATTTGCAGATGGCGCAATCCTTGCAGAATACACATTCAAGGCTATAGCTCAGACTGATGTAGCATACGGTGACTTCAAAATATCTGACACATATGCTTACACACGCGTTGAATCCTTCGAAGGTTCTAAGCCCGTTACAGCTAACAACGACAAAGTAACAGTTAAGATAAATCTTATTGATTATCAGGTTGTTAAACTCTTTGATGGTAACGAAGTAATAGGCGACAAGACAATTTCCTACGACGGCGCAGAACATGTGTTCAAAGTAGAAACTATACCTACTGCAACAGTTAAATATACTGTAAACGGTGTAGCTGTAACAGATGTTAAGATAACAGAAGTAGGCACATATAACATCACATATACAGTTGAAAATGCTATCGGCTATGCAGCTGTTACAGGCAACTTTGTTCTTACAGTAGCAGAACCCGAATATGTAGTAGAAGTAAACTTTGGCGGCAACGGCGAAGTAGGTGACTATGTAGCAGGCAAGAAGATTGTTCTCGTATATACAAATGCTGAAAATGCATTCTTCAAATACGACGGCAAGCTCATGCTCGATGTAACCGAAAGAGGCTACAAGTACAACGGCACAGATGAGTACGAACATGTATTTGCATTTGTAACAAGTGCAATACAGGGTGGCGAACTCGAAGATTATGAAATGGAAGTAGAACCTATCTATTCCGCTTCCGGTCTCTACACAATCGCAGCATACGATGCCGACCTCAACTTTGATACCTTTAAGGATCTTCAGGATATCACAACTGCATACGGTGTTTACAATGTAAACAGCACTATCTTTGCAAATGTCAAATATCAGAGAAATATCCTCAAGGCAGATACAAACAAGGATAAGTGTGTAAATGATGCTGACACAATCAACATAGTAAGGGATGTATTTTTTCCCCAGAATTAATTTGTAATAATTGCAAGTGTTTTTGATTAGAGCAGAGGCAATGTTTCTGCTTTAAAAGGAGTTTTCTAATGAAAAGAATTACAGCGATATTTCTTTCGTTATTTATGATATTGTCTATGATAAACATAGCGTATGCAGATGAAACTCTGGATACCAAGGTGTGTTTTGAATTAACCTCGGACGGTGAGCATGTTGTTACTGTGCCCACCGGCACCGAGATAGTTGTGACATATTCTCTGGATAACGAAACCAGCGAAGAGTCTTTTGATGTATCCAATATTACCAACGAAATTTATTACGACCATACTTTCTTCGAATTGGTAGAGGACAGTATCGAAAAGGTATACAACCAAAATGCAGCTCTTCATGTATACAGCAACGATCAACACGCAATATACTTCAACGACTTCCATCTCCCCAATGCCAAATCATATGCAGATGGACAGGTAGTCGGAAGATTCAAGCTCAAGGTTTTAGCTACAAGCGGTAACAGCACAATCACAAGCAACAGAACTTCGCTTCAGTACAGAGGCGTTTCTTATCAGCTTGGATGCGAAAATCTTACTGTATTTGTAGATCAGCCTCTCCCTGTAATGTATAAGGTAACATACGACAACAATGGTTCTATATCTACCGAAGAAAAGCCCGAGGGTACAATTATACTCCCCGGTAAGCCTTTCCCGGGTGTTGACGGATATGAGTTTGTTGGTTGGGAACACGACGGAATCATCTACAAGAGTGGTGACGAGTTTGAACTGACAGGCGATGTTACATTTACCGCAAAGTGGGAGGAAATAATTCAGATTATAAATTATACTCTCAGCTTTGACACTAATGGTGGTACAGAGGTAAAGAGCGTTAGCGCACAGGAAGGAACAGTAATTAATCTTTCCGATTATACAACTACCAGAACAGGCTACACCTTTGAGGGCTGGTACTCGGATGAAGGACTTACATCCAAGGTAACTTCAATTACTCTTGATGCCAACAAGACCGTTTATGCCAAATGGAAGAAAGAATCCTCCGGCGGCGGTGG
>JAZLCB010000216.1:0-2581 GCA_045614005.1 Clostridia bacterium | reverse complement strand
AGAAAACGGAAGAGCCGAGCAAATTTTTTAAAAAATTTGCGGGGAGGACAATATGTATCTTCATATAGGCGGAGATGTATGCGTCAAAATTAAAGATATAGTTGCGGTAATGGATCTGGAAACCTCGTCTACTTCGAGAATTACTCAGGATTTTCTTCGTCAGAAGAAAAACAGGGTAATAAGTGTAAATGACGAACTTCCGAAATCTTATGTAGTTATCCACAATATGGGCGAAACTATACTTTATGTATCCCCGATTTCTTCACAAACACTTTTAAAAAGAGCAAATAACATAAAAGAATACTTTAAATTACCTCAGTTTAAGTAGAAAGGATATATGCTATGGTAAACAATACGGAATACAACGAAAACCAAATACAGGTGCTCGAAGGTCTCGAAGCTGTACGAAAGAGACCGGGTATGTATATTGGTTCAACTTCTGTGAGAGGACTTCATCATCTTGTTTATGAAATTGTAGACAACAGTATTGACGAAGCGCTTGCAGGATATTGCGACAAAATAGAAGTCAGCTTAAATAAGGATGGCTCCGTAACCGTAAAGGATAACGGCCGTGGTATGCCTCACGGTATCCATCCCAAGATGGGTATATCCACTATAGATGTAATCTTTACCGTGCTTCATGCAGGCGGTAAGTTCGGCGGAGGCGGATACAAGGTATCGGGCGGTCTCCACGGTGTTGGTGCATCGGTAGTTAATGCTCTTTCTACCAAGCTTTGTGTTAAGGTACACGACGGCGAAAACATCTGGGAACAGAGCTACAAGGTAGGTGTTCCTCAGGGTGAAGTTACAAATACAGGCAAAACCGACAGAACAGGTACAGAAGTAACTTTCTGGGCGGATCCTGAAATATTTGAGGAAACCTGGTACGAATATGACGTACTCTTAAAGAGACTTCGCGAGCAGGCATTTTTAAATGCCGGCATCAGAATAATATTCTCCGATTTAAGAGGAGAAGAGGTTGTTTCGGAAGAGCTCATGTACGAGGGCGGTATAAAGAACTTTGTATCCTACCTCTTTAATGACAAGAAATCCCGCAAGGAGACACTTGAGACCGTACACGAAAATGTTATTTATGTATCGGGCGAAAAGAACGGTTCTATGGCAGAGGTTGCTATTCAGTGGAACAACGGCTATGACGAAGTGATAGAATCCTTTGCAAACAATATCTCCACCACCGAGGGCGGTACTCACGAAACAGGCTTTAAGTCTGCTCTTACAAAGGTGCTTGTAGAATATGCAAAAAAATACAGACTCTTAAAGGATAACGAGGAATTAACAGGCGAAGATGCAAGAGAAGGTATGATAGCCGTTATTTCCGTAAAGCTTGAAGAGCCTCAGTTTGAAGGACAGACCAAGACAAAGCTCGGTAATTCCGAAATGCGTACCCTTGTGGAAAACATGGTTAAGGAAAAGCTTGCAGACTTCCTTGAAGAAAACCCTGCTGTAGGTAAAGCTATAGTAGAAAAGGCACTTCTTGCATCAAGAGCTCGTCTTGCCGCAAGAAAAGCAAGAGAAGCTACAAGAAAAACTCCCTTAGGCTCAAGTACACTTCCCGGTAAGCTTACCGATTGTATAGTAAAAGACCCCACAAAGACCGAAATCTACATAGTGGAGGGTGACTCCGCGGGCGGTAGTGCAAAGAACGGAAGAGACAGTAAATATCAGGCTATTCTTCCTCTTTGGGGAAAAATGCTTAATGTAGAAAAGGCTCGTGCCGACAAAGTATACGGCAACGATAAGCTCACACCTGTAATTCAGGCACTCGGCACAGGTATTGCAGCCGAATTTAATATGGAAAGACTTCGTTATGACAAAGTTATCATAATGGCGGATGCCGACGTAGACGGAGCGCACATTCAGACACTTCTTCTTACATTCTTCTTCCGCTTTATGACTCCGCTTATAGAAGCAGGACATATCTATCTTGCAAAGCCACCTCTGTACAAGCTTACAAGAGGTAAGAAGAGCCATGTGGCATTTAGCGATGAAGAGAGAGATATCTTAAGCGAACAGCTTAAAGACGGCGACCCCAATGCTAAAGTAGATATAAGCAGATACAAAGGTCTTGGTGAAATGAACCCCGAAGAACTTTGGGAAACAACCATGGACCCCAAGAACAGAGTGCTCCTCCGAGTTACTTTGGAAGATGCCGAAAGAGCAGACCGCATATTCTCCGTTCTTATGGGTGACGAAGTAGAACCCAGAAGAGAATTTATAGAAGAAAATGCTCAGTATGTAACAAATCTTGATGTATAGGAGGCGGGTATTTTAAAATGGCTAAGAATAAAAAATACGAAGATTCACATTTTGAAGAATACTTCGATACCCAAACCATTGTAAATATTGATATTGAAGACAGAATGAAGGAAGCTTTCATCGACTATGCGATGAGCGTTATTGTAAGCCGTGCGCTTCCCGATGTGCGTGACGGTCTTAAACCCGTTCACAGAAGAATTCTTTATTCCATGCACGAGGAACACCTTACCTCCGACAAGCCGTTCTTTAAATCGGCTACCACAGTAGGTAATGTTATCGGTAGATATCATCCTCATGGTGATGC
>JAZLCB010000215.1:0-5488 GCA_045614005.1 Clostridia bacterium | reverse complement strand
GGATTTTGCATAAGATATTCATAGTCTTCATAAAGTTTATCAACATCTATAAGTTCTATAATTTTTTTCATATTATCACCGAAAATATTATTTGCACGAATTTGTTAAAATATTAAAGCATCAAAAAAGAGGAGCTTTCGCTCCTCGTATATTAAATATATTTTTTCATTAGTGATATAGAATTCTTACATTCTTCGTAGTCCCAGCTGCAGCAATGATTGTACATCCAATTCTTTTTGTCTTTATAATTCTGAAATTTTATAGTTTTCAGTTCGCAGCCGATACAATTCTTTTTTTCGTACAAAAAGAACGGACATATGGCGTATAACGGCATTACTCTCCCCCTAATTTAATTGAAACTTATGTACATACTGACCGTAGCTTAGTCCTGCCTCTCTGCTGAGTAGTGCAACCTGCTCAAGCGAAAGCATGGGTTTTTTCGGTGCAGATTTCCTTTTGCCTATTCTACCATTGGCATAGAGACGACACTGTTTGGAACAATATTTCTTTCGTCTGTCCGAAAGAAAACTATCGCCACACCAACCGCATATGAATTCTCTTAAATTGTTTTTTCGTGCTCTCTGTGCATTGTATTTTCGTCGGCATTTTGCCGAGCAAAATTTCTTGGCATTCTGGTCGGTTGTAAATTCCCTATTGCACACAGGGCAAGTTAGTGTTCTTATCATTCTTATTTTCCTTTCTTAAGTCTTTTTCCTTTCTTAAGCCTGATTCAACTGCCGGGGAAGCAGTGCCTTACTGCAGTATTTACTATTTTCACGCGAAAGAAATCCGTCAAAGAAAACGCGATGTAACAAAACGGACAAGTCCGATTACACCAATTTTTCTACACAGCTTGCCATCCACATCATTACAACGGGTACAAACAGTTTGGATATTGATATAATGTCGTTTAATGTAATAATCTTTTTCATAAGTTTGCGCATAATACAAGGTAATAACCTATTATGCGACCTCCTTTCGATTTAAAAGTCAAATACTAAGTAAAAGTTTATGTTTTCGATATCGACACATTTATAATACACCTAAAACTTGTCGATGTCAACACATTTATTCAAAAAAATTAAAAATTTTTAAAAAACCTCGTATTTTTAGTAAAAAAGGGTTGCATTATCGACACATGTGTGTTATTATGTATGTGTCGACAAAATCACTTAAATTTTAGCAACTTATTTTTTGTGTCGACAAAGAAAATCAGAAAGGAATGATACTTAGTGTCAGAACTTGGCGAGAGAATAAAGGCTCTCCGTAAGGAAAAGCACCTTACACAATCCGCCCTTATGGACATACTCAGAAATGATTATAACCTCAAAACAGACAGAGTTATGATAAGTAAATGGGAAACAGGCTTCCAGACACCGCAAGCCGATACATTAAAAATCCTTGCAAAGGCTTTGGATGTTTCCGTAGACTTCCTACTTACAGGGGTCGAAACCATTCAGGAGAGTGTGCAGGAGCTTACAATACCTGTAAAGAAAATCCGTATGCTCGGCTCTATTGCCTGCGGTACACCTATATTCTGCAACGAAGAACACGAATATGTACTTGCCACGGGCGAGAATGCAAATGCGGACTTCTGCCTTACTGCAAGGGGCGATAGCATGATAAACGCCCGCATTGCCGACGGCGATATAGTATTTATCCGTCAGCAGAGCACCGTAGACAACGGTGAAATAGCTGCCGTGGTAATAGGCGACGAAGCTACACTAAAAAGAGTGTACAAAACTGCAGACGGCATAATGCTCGTAGCAGAAAACCCTGCATACCAACCCATGTACTTTTCGGGTGAGGAGCTCAATCAAACATACATTCTCGGCAAGGCTATAGGATTCCAGAGCGTCAATCTTAATTAAGCTAATTCCAAAAGGGTTGTAAATTAATTTTACAGCCCTTTATGTTTTATATCATTAAAATACGCTTTTTTTAAAAAATACTCTTGCATTACCCTATAAAATGTGTTATTATAACTAAGTAATTTATTTGCCGGTGTGATGGAATTGGCAGACGTGCGAGACTCAAAATCTCGTGGTGGCAACACCGTGTCGGTTCGACCCCGACCACCGGCACCAAAAAAGAACGACTATTCGCATAGAATAGTCGTTCTTTTTTGTGTTTGTGTCCGTAAGATCGCAACATCTCTGAAAAGCACTTCGCTACATTATCAAACTAAACCCTCTGATACAAAAAAACAAAGGCAATGCTTATTTAAAGCATTGCCCTTAATTTTAACTTTAAAATTAATAACCCAGAAGATACAGCTTAATACCTGCTCCCACAAGGAAGAATGCCCTCATGGATTCTATAAGGTAATCGCCTGCATTATCGAGACTGAGGTACTCATACACGCTCTTGACCCATGCTTCAAAAAGTTTTATTACAAACGCCCTGAAGTCAGTTTTTTCGACATCGGTATGAGCTTCGGAAAGAATGAATATATTTTCCCACACGCTTCCGTCGTAGAGCTCGTCATAACGGAGCAGGTCAAACTTCTTTATATTGTCTGCCCATGCACTTGCATAGAGCATACCTCCGCCTATGGCATTGGTGCAAAGACCAAGATAATATCCTGTGGTATTGCCCTTAAAGGTAGATTTGAACTCCTCGTCCTTAAGCCATGACATAGCATAGCTTCTGCTCGGGCTATCGAGTTCGGGAATCATTACAAGCTCGGAATCTGTATATTCTTCTTGGCTTGCAATATCTGCAAGAAGTTTAATAAGCGTGTTTAAATATTCATTACTTGTAAGCATTGTAAACTCCTAAATTATTATAGTTGCACTCTTTTCAAGGTTTTCGATTACTGCCTCGCCATCGGTTAATTCATGTTCACCGTCTACCGACCAGTCCATCGGATTTTCGAATGTAAATCTGGCACTTTTTGCCTTTGTAAATTCAAAGACATCGCCTGTAAAATCCGCCTTGGTGCAACCTAATATTATTTTTCTCAAATCATTTATGTTATTTGGATACTTAACAAGGACTATTTCAAAAAGTCCGTCGTTCATCTTTACCATATCTTTATCGAGCTTTAATATACCGCCGACAGATGTGGTGTTGGATACCGCACCAAATATGTATTTACCCTCGTAAACACAATCCTCTGTTTCAAGCTTTACATTGTAAGCTGTTATTTTGGTAAGGTCCTTTGCGCCCTCAAGCACATAGGCAAGATGTCCGAAAATGTTTTTGAAAGATTGCGGTGTGTTGTACGAAACCGCAGTAAACACACCAAAAGACGAAATATACGAAAAATATCTGTCATTTGAAAACTTTCCTACATCTATATCCATCGGTTTGCCCGAAACAATCTGCATTGCCGCTTTTTTAGGATCTAGGGAAATGCCGAGAGTTGAGGCAAAATCATTTGTGCTCCCCGTAGGTATATAACCTATGGGGAGCTTTTTGTTTGCTTTAAGAAGTCCTGTCAGAACCTCGTTGAGTGTTCCGTCACCACCGCTTACTACAACAAGATCTACATTGCCTGCAAGAGTGTTTGCTATTTCGGTAGCATGACCCTGATGCTGAGTTATCTTAACATCTACATTGTAGTTCGCTTCGTTGAAAATCTGTATTACATCCATTAAAATCGGCTTTAACTTCATTTTGCCCGAACGCGGATTTATGATAAAACACATGTTATTCATGACAGCTTACCTTTCGCCTGTGATTTATGCCTTTTTTGTAGAAACTTTCTTTGCAACAATAAGAGTAACTACTGTAAGAACTACAAGTGTGGGGAATACAATATACCAGCTTCTGAGCGCTTCAAATGCTGTCATAATGTAACCCACAAAGGAAATTGCAGCTACTGTAACTGCATAGGGAATCTGTGTTGTTACATGGTTTAAGTGGTTGCACTTAGCGCCTGCAGAGGACATGATTGTTGTATCGGAAATAGGTGAGCAGTGGTCACCGCAAACCGCACCTGCAAGACAAGCGGACATACCGATTGTAAGAAGCTTGGAGCCTTCGGGGAAGATAAGTATAACAATCGGAATGAGAATACCGAATGTACCCCAGGATGTACCTGTAGAGAATGCAAGTACACAAGCAACAAGGAATATTACAGCAGGTAAGAAGTTAGCAAGGCCGGGTGCAGCTGCAGTCATGGTGTTGTCTACAAACACGCCGATACCGAGAACATCGTTTGTTATATTCTTAAGTGCTGTAGCAAAGAGGAGTATGAGTATTGCAGGTACCATTGCGTTAAAGCCTGCGGGGATTCTTTCCATAGATTCCTTGAAAGAAACAATACCTCTTAATGCATAGTAAATCATTGTAATAACAAGAGCTATTATACCGCCCATAGGAAGACCTACAGTAGCATCTGTATCACCGAAAGCACCTGTAAGAGAAGCGTTGCCACTCCAGTAACCACCCACATAGAGAAGTGAGAGTACGCAAGCAACAATAAGTACAATTACAGGGAAGAGAAGGTCTATAACCTTGCCTTTTGCATTGGGGATATCGTCTGCATCTGTGTCTACGGTTTCTTCCTTGCCTTCAAGAGCAAGCATGTTCTGAAGCTTCATGGGGCCGTAATCAAACTTCATAAGCACTAATGCAATTATAAATACAAAAGTGATAAGAGAATAGAAGTTGTAGGGAATAGCCTTGATAAAGAGTTCCATACCCTCACCCTCTGCAGCATAACCGGAAACAGCTGCTGCCCAGGAAGATACGGGAGCTATCATACAAACAGGTGCTGCAGTAGCATCTATAAGGTAGCTGAGCTTAGCTCTGGAAATCTTGTGGCTGTCTGTAACAGGACGCATTACGCTACCTACTGTAAGACAGTTGAAGTAGTCGTCTATGAATATAAGAATACCGAGTACAAATGTAGCGAGCTGTGCACCAACTTTAGACTTGATATTCTTCTTTGCCCATGCACCAAATGCAGCACTTCCGCCTGCTTTGTTGATAAGAGCAACCATAACGCCGAGTGCTATTAAGAATATAAATATACCGGCATTGCCTGCAAACGCAGAAATAAATCCTGTGTTTATAACTGTGTCGATGGTATTTACCACATTAAACTGTGTGGCAAAAAGAGCTGAAAGCACTATACCGATAAAAAGTGAGCTGTACACTTCTTTGGTAATGAGCGCAAGAAGTATAGCGATAATCGGCGGTGCGATTGTAGCTATAGTACCATAGTACTTGGAGGGAGCTTCCTCCATGCCCTGCATACCCGCATTGGATACATTAAGGGCGAGAACTATTACCGCAATAAGCATAAGAATACATACGCTTATTTTGATAATTTTGCTTTTGTTCATTTTCCTCATCCTTTACTTTTTATTGTGTGCATATTCGTCTTATTTACAAATGCACATTGTTAGTTAATTTTACCATATATTAAACCACAAGTCAAACAAAAAAATAGGAAAGACGTTAAAACAAAGGCTACATAGTTTTATTACCGATTAATTTGACAATTTACAAATATAATGTTATAATTTATACTGTA
>JAZLCB010000214.1:0-2260 GCA_045614005.1 Clostridia bacterium | reverse complement strand
GTATTCACATATTCTTGTGAGGAGGGAACACCTGCGGCAGACTTTGACAATCAGGTAGCGCAGCAGGTCAAGGCTGCAAGACGCGATGAGGTTATGAGCCTACTGCGAGATATATCCTTGTCTTTAAACAAAGCCAAAGTCGGAAAGATTACCGAGGCTATTGTAGAAGGGTACGACGAAGACGAGTTCTGCTATGTAGGAAGAACAAGTCAGGATACCCCCGAAGTAGACGGAAATGCTTATATATACAGCGAGTACGAACTTTGTGCAGGCGATATAGTAAGCATTAAAGTTATAGATGCAGACGAATATGATATTACAGGAGAGGTTACACATGAATTTACCAAATAAGATTACTTTAGCAAGAATTGCAATGATTCCCGTATTTATGATTGTTCTTATGTGCGGTGCACACTATGAGATGCCATACTATGCACTCATATCGGCAGTTATATTTGCCATAGCATCTTTTACAGATGGTGTAGACGGTCACATAGCACGCTCCAGAGGACTTATTACCGATTTCGGTAAGTTTATGGATCCTCTTGCAGACAAACTTCTGGTGTCTACAGCACTTATATGCTTTATTCAGCTCGACTGGATTCCTGCATATATGGCAGTTATAATCATTGCAAGAGAGTTTATCGTTACAGGTCTCAGAACCCTTGCCGCTTCCAAAGGCATTGTAATGGCGGCTATTATGACAGGCAAGGTTAAGACTGTTCTTCAGATGATAGCAATCCTCTGTACAATGGTATTTAGCTTTGTTGAATTCGAAATTTGCGGATACCCCTGGATTGGATTTGTTACCATGGCAATCTCCACACTCTTTACTATATATTCGGGTTATGAATATATCGCAAAGAATGTAAATCTTTTAAAGGATATGTAATATGTCAGGATTTCTACTCAAATTATTCAGGATAAATACTTCCGACAGAGAGGCAGTAGGCAGATTTGCAGGAATCTTCGGCATAGCAGGCAATGTGTTATTGTGTGCAATAAAGCTCTTTTTGGGTATTATTACCGCAAGTGTTGCCGTAATTGCCGACTCCATAAACAACCTGTCCGATGCACTTTCTTCGGTTATAACCATAGTGTGCTTCAAGCTTTCGGGCAAACCTGCCGACAAGGATCACCCCTATGGTCACGAAAGAATAGAATATGTTGCAACGCTCATTCTGGCGTTTCTTATTCTCTTTATAGGCTACGAGCTTATCAAAAGCTCTGTAGACAGAATTATGAACCCCGTTGTAATACCTTTAAAGACGATATCCGTTGTTATACTCTGTGTGTCCGTAGTGGGTAAGTTTGCCATGAGCAGGGTCTTTGGCGGTTGTGCCAAGGCAATAAATTCCTCTATGCTTAAGGCAAGTGCTCAGGACTCATTAAACGATGTGTTTTCCACAAGTGCGGTTTTGATTTCTACCATAGTGGGAGGAATCTTTAATATAGGTCTCGACGGCTATGTAGGTGCTGTAGTATCGCTCTTTATCATATGGTCGGGTATAGGACTTATAAGAGAAACTATGGATACACTTCTCGGTAAACCGCCCGAAGCGGAATTTGTAAAGGAAATAGCCGACAGAGTCATGGCATATGACGGCGTAATAGGCATACACGACCTCATAGTCCACAGCTACGGCCCGAGCAAAACCTTTGCAAGCGTTCATGCCGAGGTTGATGCCAGGGGCGATATCCTTGCAAGCCACGATATTATAGACAATATCGAGCGTGAGGTTTCCATTGCTATGAGCATTGAGCTTGTCATACATATGGACCCCATAGTTACCGATGACGAGAGCGTCAACGAGGCGTGCGGTAAGATTCGCTCCATAGTAAGCGACATACATACTAACCTTTCCATTCATGATTTCAGAATGGTTCCGGGTAATACCCACACCAATCTTATATTCGACATTGTGCTTCCGTTTGAGTTTGAATATACGGAAAAGCAGATTCTTAAGCTTGTACAAAACGAGGTATGGCACAGAATAGGCAAGGACTATTTTTGTGTAATCAATTTTGACAGAGATTATAATTCAAGTATATAAAAGAAAAACTCCTTTCATTATGAAAGGAGTTTTTCTTTTATATTATCTCAAATTCAATTTCGTCTTCCTTGGACACGGTTTCCATTTTGGAAATAGATATTTCATAAGCGGTTTTTGTTATATTCTCTGTTTCGCTTATTTTCTTCTGGTAGTCGCGACTCTGGATTCTTCCTTGTATCTTTATATTTTCGCCCACTTCAAGACTT
>JAZLCB010000213.1:0-6156 GCA_045614005.1 Clostridia bacterium | reverse complement strand
AGCACCGGTTACAATCCACGATAACGGCCAGCAAAGGAACAACACGGAGAAGTCTCTGAAATGCGGAAATACTGCAAGAACCCAAAAAATTCTGAATCCGCATATGCCGACAAAGGAATTTATGGTAGTTTTGCTTGAGTGTCCCAAACCACGGAGATAGCCTGCATATATGTCCATAAGACCACTAAGGAAATACGGAAGTGCCGAGATAATCATTCTTGCACTTCCATAGTACAATGCATCCGAGGAATCTGTAATGTAGATACCCAAAAGCTGTGTCCTGAATATTGCCATGAGGCTTCCAAGTGCAAGACCTCCGACAACCATACAAGTAACGCAAACGCCAAAGCATTTATTCATACGCTTTTCATTACGAGCGCCATAATTCTGACTTACGGCTGTAACAGCTGCTTGTCTGAAGGCATCTTTGATAGCATAAGCAAAGCCCTCGATGTTGGATGCGGCTGACGAGCCTGCCATTGCGGCTGCACCAAAACTGTTTACCGCAGACTGAATTATAGTGTTGGAAAGGCTGAGAACTGTATTCTGAAGTCCTGCAGGCAGGCCTATCTTCACCATGGTTATAAGCTCGGATTTGTATATGCGAAGTTTACTTATAACAAGCTTATAGCCACCGTCTGCCCTGTACAAAGTAGCAAGCACCCATATAGCAGATATGTACTTCGAAATGATAGTAGCCAGTGCAACACCTGCCACACTCATTTTGAAAAATACTACAAACACAAGGTTTAACACAACATTGGCAATACCACTTACGGAAAGTATGTACATAGGTCGCTTGGTATCGCCTACCGCCCTTAGTATGGATGCACCGAAATTGTACAAAAGCGTAGCCGGTGTACCCACAAAAATGATGCGCATATATAAGACGGCTCCGTTTAGAACCTCACCTTCGGGCGTGCCGGTAATAACAAGAAGAGGCCTGCAAATAATCTGACCTAAAGTAAGTGCCGCAAGACCTAATATAACACCGAAAAGAATGGTGGTATGAACCGCCCTGTGCATTCTCTTTTCGTCATGGGCTCCGTAGCAACGCGCCATGACAACTCCTGTACCTACGGACATACCCAGAAACAGGTTTACAATCATCATGGTAATATTGGATGTAGCGCCAACAGAAGCCATGGCATTACTACCACTCCAGCGACTTACCACTACAAGGTCTGCTGCATTGTACAAAAGCTGGATCATGGTTGTAAACATATACGGTATGGAAAAACGCAAGATATTTTTAAGAATAGGGCCTTTTGTCATGTCGAGTTCGTATGACGAAGAGCGCATATAAAACACCTCTTTTGGAAGCAGATACTTTTAAATCACAATAATAATATCACTCTTTACCTTGAAGGTCAATGTAATATTTTATTTAGTGTATGGAATATTTTATCATTTTCATGGAATAATCAGAAAAAAGTATCACTGCATCGATTGCTCGATGGGGTGATATATTTTTAGTTAGGAAATTTTGTTTTAATTATTCATACCAAAGCTTAGAACGAACACCTTCGCTGAATTTGATGGGGGCAAGTGTATCTGCATCCCATACAAATACTCTTACTTCGTCTGCACCCGCAATGGAAACTACGGGAGCTACTTCTTCGCCTGCCATTCCTACAAATCCATCTGCTACTTCGAGTTCAACTTCTTTTGCTTCTATAAGCTTATTAGCTGCTGTGTTGTAGGAAGCTATAACAAACTTAACTGTATCGCAGATAAGACCTTCTACACTTGCATTGAAGCTTGCCTTGTCGTCACCTATAGTAAAGATTTCGGTATAAACAACGCGAGCTTTGGAGTTTACAACAGAAATTGTTGCACCCTTTCTGAGGGGGTAAGAATCGGACATAGCAAGAATTACATAGTCGCCTGTTGCAACATCTTCGTCAACATCAACTGTAGCTGTACCGTCACCGTTGTCTGTTACTGTAATGCCGTCTACCACGCGGGTTCTGTCGGCATTTAATGCAAACCAGGTTATGCTCTGGTCTACATTACCCTTCTCATTAATCTGATTTAATATTTCTGCTTCTACAATAGTGGATTCTCCGGGGAGAAGTTCTGTATCGCCTGTAACTTCGTTTGTAATTTCGGTAGCGGCTTCCTTAGCTACAAAGAGTGAACCGCCATTGGATATATCCATGTTGATTACTGCATTTGTTGCTGTATGAGGAATACAACTGTCAGGTCTTGCAAAGCCGAGAGAAATGTAATTTCTTTCTTTTATAGATTTGTAGTAACCTGTGTAGGTTTCATAATCTTCGGTATTTGTAACAGGGAACGACACAAGTGCTTTGAGCTCAGCTCTGCTACCAAAAGAAAAACCAAAGAGGGGCGCAGCATCTATCTCGGGAGTATCGTTCTTAAGACGAATAGAGTATACAAATGTATCACCTACAGTCCAAACTGCATCTTCGGAGAGGTGTCCCTTGGATCTACGAATGAAGGAAGCTCCTGCCATGTAGTATATATCATTTGTGCTTGATAAATCAACGCTATCTTTCCATGTGAAATACTCGTCTTTCTTGTTGTCTCCAAAACCGGAATGTCCGTTTCCAGCTAAAAAGTAGCTTATATTGTCAGGATCTAACACAAGGTTAACCTTGGGTGCTGTAGCATTATCCTGGAAATCCGATGTGTTTATAACAGAAATTTTTATACCTTTTTTAAGTGACGGATAATCTTCGGAGTTTACAAAAATTACATAATCTCCGCTTTCCACATCGGAAGCAACATTAACGGTTGCTGTTCCGTTTGCACCTTCGGTAACCGTGATTTTATCGACAAATTCTGTTCTGTCTGCATTCAGCACAACATACTCAAAATTCTGTAAAAGAGTTCCCTTTATACCAATCTGATTCAACACCTGTGCATTTACAGTTGTGCTGTTGCCTGCAATAACCTTTGTATCAGCAGAAGCCACAACTATTTCATACGGTGTTTCCTTAGCAAAATATATACCTTCGCTATAATCCATCTGGATAGTATCTCCGGATGATGCATTGGAGAAACCGAGCTTCAAACCACCGCCACCACCAACGGTTGTAAGTGTTATTTTGTAATCTTCAAACTCACTTCCGGGAGTATAAGTGCCATAGGGGTATTCATTAGCATACGATTTTACATTGGAAGAATCGGAGTAATATACTTCGAATTTGGGTGTACCCACGACTGTTTTGAACTTTGCATGGAATACATAAGTGGTATTTGCTTCCACCGGTTCGATAATCCTCTCCGGAATGATGAAAGTACCTTTCATGGAGTGGTACTCACCCGAAATACCTGATATTTCGTCTTTTGCTTTCCACTGTGCTTCAGTATTCTGTCCGTTTGACCATCCAAAGTCAACTAAGTCGTTGGTATCTTTAAACGGCCATGAACTTGTTATAAGGTCGGTGGGTTTGATACCAACAGAACTATCAGCA
Source organism: Clostridia bacterium (assembly GCA_045614005.1). Classification (GTDB taxonomy): domain Bacteria; phylum Bacillota; class Clostridia; order UMGS1810; family UMGS1810; genus RGIG8748. The sequence goes on along the minus strand of JAZLCB010000213.1, from coordinate 2,713 downwards.
TACATCTCGGAGGACACTACCTCTATCGTAGCGCCTTTCTGGAAACCTGAGTACACGTCAGACTGTGCAAGAAGGATATATTTGCCTACTGCTACAGTATCTGCTACTTCAACGCTTGTTGTACCATCTCCATTTGCAGTAAATGTAAATCCATCTACAGGTGCTGTTCTGTCTGCATCAAGAGCAACAAAGGTCATTGCCTGGTCAAGTGTACCGGCGGAGCCAACCTGATTTACAACCTTGGCATCGAGAGTTACGCTATTTCCTGCAAAAACGCTGGAATAGCCTACAACTTCGTTTGTGATATTGTATGCCTCTTCCTTTGCAAAGTAAATTCCTTCACTCCAGTCAAGCTGAAGTATATCGCCACTTGCTGCGGTTACAAAGCCAAGACCTAAACAATCTACACCCTGCTCAGGAGCAACTATTGTAACACTATAATCCTCAAATTCTCTTCCGGGAACAAAGCCGTTTGCACCGTATTCTACAGGGAAGGTTCTGTAATGTATCTTTTTATCGTCTTGATCTTCAACTATTTTCCAGAACCATATACCAAAGCTGGGGTTTGTACCCTCTGCACCGGCATTTTTAATCTTGGCGCTGAATACATAACTTGCGCCGGGCTCAAGAGTCTCGTTGATATTACCCTGCTTAATAAATTTACCCATAGCACCATAGTAACTTGTAGAAGTACAAGCAATGTCAGTATCTGCCACCCACTGTGCTTCACTAGCGTAACCAATGCCGGACCACCCAAAACTCATATTTCCTGTGGAACCTTCGTATGGCCACGAATTTGTAACTATGTCTGTAGGCATAGCACCCGGAACATAATCCGAATAGTCCGCTTCATCGGCAAATACTGCCATTGAAGGAACTAACAGTGTTGCCATCATAACGATGGTAACTAAGATTGCCAAGAATCTCTTCATAAAAATCTCCTCCTAAAATAAATAATATATAACATAAACCTCTGCAATGCAAAAACAAATTTGCATATAATGGCAGATATATTGCAATTATATAACAGATTTGTAAACTTGTCTATACGCTTTTTTTAGGTGTTTTTCGAAAAAATATTAAAAAAACGAACTTTTTGAGGAATGATATTCTACACTTGCTGTTTTTGTGCACAATAAAAGAAGCTGTCTGTAAAACAGCTTCTTTTACATAATATTATTCTACATCTGCAAAGAATACATCTTTACCGTCGGTGTACTTGCTTATGCCATTTATAATTGCTACAACCTTAGAAATGAAGATAGAATCATTTACTACGTTGAAAGCACCCGATTTGGAAACAATAGCCATATTGTTGAGCCAGTCTTCTGTCTGCTGATACTCAAATATATCCATTATATCGAGTATAGAAACCATGAGATAGCCATTCTTCATATATGGTGTGTATCTTGCATTATTGGCTGCGCCGTCTACAGTATAGCTACCTACGCCCTCTGTAAATACAGCATTCTTACCGTCCTTGGAAACGGTTACGGAATTTGCATTTACACTTACGCTAGCCCCTATTATCTTAGAAAGCACATTCGCAGGTATCATCATGTTATCGTCCACAAGCTCGGGCTTAGCGTAAGATACATCTATAATACCCTCATCTGCAAGGATAACATCTGCACCACTCTTTATATTGAAGGTGTCGCTGAATTCCTCGGGGAATGCTTCCATAACAGCCTTTGCCGCCTTGAGCTCGGAAGCTTTTACAAAAGCATCGAAATCTGCCTGAGCAGGAATATTCTCAGAAGGATAAAGCTTGGTGTTGCTACCTTCGGAATTGTGTACGCTGAGCGAAAATTCAAGACTCAGGTTTGTAGGTGCAGTATCTGTTACATCAAGATACTCAAATACTGTTTCGCCATCTATGATGGATATAACTATGTTACCTACTGTTGTATTTATTATACCCCAAATTATGCTGTGACGATTGCCGTCGGCTATGTTTACATATTTGGTTTCTATGATAGCATTGGAGGATCCGTTTGTCTTCTGAAGCTCTATGAGGCCATCCTTAACGCACATGAAGTAGCCTCTGTTTGAGCCGACATAGAGCTGTGCGGTATTATCGAGGTTTACACCTATACCGCTAAATCCATTCTCATTTACTGTCATAACCACATCGAAGCAGTAAAGCACCGAACCCGAAAGATGTGAAATACCGGTAGTTCCGCCCATCTTGCCTTTTGTTTCGAGAGATATCATATCCTCGGTTACGGTGGTCATATTGGGATGCCAGAAGTCGGGGTCCGCATAGTCAAACAGGTCGAGATAACCTTTGTTTAATAAGTCTTTGTTCTTGAAGTAATCAAGAATATATCCTGTACGAACATCAAGTGCACTCTGATTGTACATACCTGTACGAAGTGACATGAGCTTTTCGGTAAGGGATATATAATCACGGATACTGTTTACACTGCCTACCTTATAGCTACCGGGCTCTGTACCCTCAACTGCAGTACCCATATTGAGCTGTGCCGCCTTTATAGCATTTACAGCACTTGCAGTATCAAGAGGTGTGTACATGCTGGTAACAAAGCTGTGTACATTACCGTCGTGTCCCCACTCACAAGCAAGGTCACGAGTAGTATTCTGTGCAGTTACTCTCCAATAGTATCTGGTATTGGAAGAGAGCATATCTGCATCGAAGATATTAAAGTATACGATATCATCATATACCATATTATTAAATTCGGGGTCTGTA
>JAZLCB010000212.1:0-2381 GCA_045614005.1 Clostridia bacterium | reverse complement strand
GAATAGTGCTTGGCGTGGTTTCGGGGTTTTACAGCATGATTAAGTACATCTATAGTGCTATCCGGGCTTCGGAAGACAAAAATAAGTAAAGGAAGATTTTTATGTCTATAAAGCAAGGTTCAAAACAGACGCTCAGCCTTTTTATAGGTTCGTTTTTGCTTGCAGTTATCATGGTAATAGTATTTGCCGTTTTTGGATATTTCTCTTTGGCTGTTGTATGGGGTGCGCTGCTTGGCGTTTTCACCGCAACACTCAATTTCTTTCTTTTGGCGTTGACCTTGGAATATGCACTTGGCAAAGGTGCACGAAAGGCTCAAGGAATTATGGGGCTTTCCTATACGGTAAGAATAGTTATTATTGCAGTTATTGTAGTGTTTGCAATTAAATCACCTCATATCAATTATGTGGCTACCGCAATTCCCTTGTTGTTTCCGAGAATTGTGATATATATTATTAACTTTTTAAATAAAGACAAGAAGGAGGATGACGGCATTGAACGGACCGAAGATACTGTTTAGAATACCGATATTTGGCGGTATTCCTGTTACAGAAACCATAGTTAATATGTGGGTTATCATGGCAATCATCATTGTCGTATCCGTATGGCTTGGAAGAGGACTTAAGATAAGACCCGAATCCAAAAAACAGATTGTTGCCGAAAAGCTTGTTTCCATGCTCTACAAGTTGGTATCCGAAACAATGGGCGAAAAGAATATTAAGTACGCACCATACTTGGGCACGCTGTTTACTATTTCCATATGCGGAAGCCTTTCCAGCCTTTTTGGTGTGCGTCCCTACACAGCAGACCTTAGTGTAACACTCGGATGGGCGCTTGTTACTTTTGTAATGGTACAAGCTACCTCCATAAAAACAAATGGTGTATTAGGTTGGCTTGGCGGTTTTGTAAAACCGATTCCGCTTATGTTGCCACTTAATCTTGTAAGTGAGATTGCTACACCTATTTCGATATCCTTCCGTCATTTCGGAAACATCGCAGCAGGTATGGTAATTACTTCGCTGTTATATGGTGCTTTGGCATCGCTAAGTGCTGTGGTGCTTCAGTTTATACCAAATATATTTATAAATTCAATACCGATTTTCCAGCTCGGTATACCTGCTGTGTTGTCGGTGTATTTTGATTTGTTTTCAAGCTTTTTGCAGGCATATATCATTATGATGCTCACAATGGTGTTTGTATCTGGTGCCTCAGAGGCTTAAGTTATACAGTATTTAAATTTCAAGGAGGAATTTTTTATGATGGAAAAAGCAATTGTTTTAGCAGCATCCGCAGTAGGTGCAGGTCTCGCTATGATAGCCGGTATTGGCCCCGGTATTGGTCAGGGTTATGCTGCAGGTAAGGCGGCAGAAGCTGTAGGAAGACAGCCCGAAGCTAAGAGTGATATCACTTCTACCATGCTTTTTGGTTGTGCTGTTGCAGAATCTACAGGTATTTACGGTTTGGTTGTTGCGCTTATTCTTCTCTTTGCTAATCCTTTGGTTAGTCTTCTGTAAGGTTGTACAGAATCCTTAACTTTTTAAGAAAGGCGAAATACAGATGGAAGAATTTTTGGCTTTTGTAACTATAGACGTGTGGACCCTTATATTTACATGGGGTAACCTTATAATACTCTTTTTGGTTATGAAGAAATTTCTCTTTAAACCTGTAAAGGGTATTATTGACGCGCGCGACGAAGAAATAAAATCCAAGCTCGACGATGCTGACGAAAGTGTTAAGAAAGCAAACGAACTTAAAGAAGAGTACGAACTCTTACTTGCATCCGCTAAAGATGAAGCCGACGAGATAGTAAAAAACGCTACCAAGAAGGCTATGTTAAGAGAAGAGGAGATACTCTCCGATGCACAGACAAAAGCGCGTGGCATTATGGAGCGTGCTGAGGCTAAGATAGAGCTTGACAAAAAGAAAATGGAAAACGATGTGAAAAATGATGTCGCTTCCATGGCAGTTTTAGTAGCATCCAAGATAATTGAAAAGGATTTGTCCGAAAAGGATAATGAGGAAATTATCGAGAAATTCATAAACGAAATAGGTGATGATAAGTGAGCGAATTAGCTGTTGAATACGCTAAGGCACTTTATTCACTTTCTGCGGATATGAAGATAGAAGATAAAATTCTGGACGAAATAAAGGAAATTAAGATTTCCTTTTGTGAGAATCCCGATTTTATCAAGCTTCTTAATTCTCCTGCGCTTTCCTTGGAGGAAAGGCACAAAGTGGCAGAAGAGGCTCTTGGCGGTGCCGATGTAATCCTTGTCAATTTTGTTAAACTGCTTACAGAGGGAAGACTTGTGCATATTTTCAGTAAATGTGCAAAGGTTTTTGAAGATGAGTACAACTTAAATCACAATATAGAAGTGGTTAC
>JAZLCB010000211.1:0-4672 GCA_045614005.1 Clostridia bacterium | reverse complement strand
ACAAAGCCTGCAGCTGTAGCTTCCTTTATAAACTTAGCGTTTAATTCGTCATTGCCTGTAATAAAGGGTACATTCATTAAGGAACGGTCTTCCTTAGCTGCTACTGTTGCGCTGAACATATCGGAAGAATCGAGATAGTTGTATATGATAGAAGCCTTTTCTTCGTTTATAGCTTTCATAGCGCTAAGACCGCCGAGGCTTTCTAACCATTTGCAAACAAGACCGCAGATGTAGATGGGGTATGTGGGGGGTGTGTTGTACATAGAGCCGTTTTCTGCGTGAATCTTGTAATCAAACATTGTAGGAGTAATATCCATTGCATTGCCTATTAAATCTTCTCTTACGATAACAACTGTAAGACCTGCAGGAGCCATGTTCTTCTGTGCACCTGCGTAGATTAAGCCGTACTTGGATACATCTACGGGCTCACTTAATATAGAAGAAGACATATCCGCTACGAGAGGAACATTGCCAACTTCGGGAAGAGTAGAGAACTTTGTACCGTAGATTGTGTTATTGTATGTGATGTGGAAGAAGTCCGCATCTTCTCTGAATGTGCTCTTGTCGAGCTTGGGGATGTAGGAGAATGTCTTGTCTTCGGAAGAAGCAATAATCTTTACATCGCCGTATTTTGCAGCTTCTTTGCTGAACTTCTTAGCCCATGCGCCTGTAACTACGCAGTCTGCCTTTTTGCTCTTGTTAAAGAGGTTCATGGGGATCATTGCAAACTGGCTGGATGCTCCGCCCTGAAGGAAGAGAACCTTGTAGTTATCGGGAATTGCAAGAAGTGAACGAAGGGAAGCTTCGCACTCATCTATAATAGCCTGATATGCGCCTGATCTATGGCTCATTTCCATTACGGACATACCTGATGTACCGTGACAAATAAGCTCCTTCTGTGCCTGCTCAAGTACGGGCAGGGGAAGTGCAGACGGACCCGCGGAAAAATTGTAAACTCTGTTCATTACCTAACGCCTCCAATTCTATTTTTGCTATAGGCAAAACCTATAACCAGTTAAAGGTAAAATGTATTATCATTATACACAAAAAGCGGGCAGTACGCAAGTACTTTTCCCGCAATTTGTATGTTATGTTGCATTTTTGTCATGTATTTAGTACATTTTTATTAATTTTATAAGCTTGTATTTATAATTTGATACAATTCCTCTTCGGAAATGATTTTTATACCAAGCTCTTTTGCCTTTGTAAGCTTACTTCCTGCCTCTTCACCTGCCAGCAGGTAATCGGTTTTTTTGGATACAGAACCCGACACCCTGCCGCCGTTTTCCTCTATGAGGGCAGAGGCTTCCTTTCTGCCGAGTGTGGGCAGAGTGCCTGTTATTACAAAGGTGAGTCCCGAGAGGGAAGTACCCTTGGGGGAGTTATCTTCTGAAAGGCGAGTGTTTACACCGCATATTTCGAGCTTTTTAACAAGCTCCTTTGTACTTTCCATACCAAAAAACTCTGTAAGGCTCTGTGCCATCTTACCGCCTACATCTTCTATGGTGCAGAGCTCTTCTTCGGTTATATTAAAAAGCTTTTCAAAGCTTCCTACAGCCCGGGAAATATTCTTTGCCGCGGTAAGACCTATATGACGGATACCAAGACCAAAAAGAAGTCTGTACATATCGTTACCCTTGGATTTTTCAAGGGCGGATATGAGGTTTTCGGCACTTTTTGCACCCATTTTGTCGAGCGAAGCAATGTCTTCTGCCTTAAGGGAGTAGAGGTCGGCACAGGTTTCTATAAGACCTGCCTCCATGAGCTTATCTACTACAGATGGGCCCATACCCTCTATATCCATGGCATCACGCGATACAAAGTGTTCTATGCTTCGTGCAAGCTGTGCTCTGCACATGGGGTTGGTGCAGCGGATTGCCGCCTGACCTTCCTCGCGGTATACGGGAGCTGAGCATACGGGGCATACGGTGGGCATTGTAAATACCTTTTCCGAGCCTGTTCTTTTTTCGGTAAGAACGCGTACAACCTCGGGGATTATATCGCCTGCTTTTTGCACAAGAACTCTGTCGCCTATGCGGATGTCCTTTTCTTTAATGTAATCTTCATTGTGGAGTGTGGCACGGGCAATTACGCTTCCCGATACGGTTACGGGGTCAAATTCGGCATTGGGTGTAAGAACGCCTGTTCTGCCTACCTGAATCACTATTTCGTTTATTGTGGTTTCCTTTTGCTCGGCAGGGTACTTAAAGGCTATTGCCCACTTGGGAGTTTTGGCATTAGAGCCTAGTGCATCTCTGTCGGAAAGGGAATTTACCTTTATAACCGCGCCGTCTATGTCGTAGTAGAGGTCGGGTCTTTTTGCACCGATGCTCTCCACTTCTTTTATAGCACTTTCTATATCGGAGTGTGCCTTTGTGCCTTCTATTACCTTGAAACCGCATTTGCGTAAGAACTCAAGTCCTTCAAGATGAGTCGTAAATTCCTTGCCCCTTACACGCTGAATATTAAATACAAATATATCGAGCTTGCGGTCTCTTGCTACTGAGCTGTCAAGCTGTCTGAGTGAGCCTGCGGCAGCATTTCGCGGATTGGCAAACACCTGCTCTCCGAGGGCTTCTCTTTGTGTATTTATCTTTGCAAAGTTCTCCTTGGATATAAATACCTCGCCTCTTACCTCGAGGTATTCCACCTCTTCCATAAGCTTTAAGGGAATACTCATTACGGTTTTTAAATTTTCGGTAACATCCTCACCTTTAAATCCGTCTCCTCTTGTGGAACCGCGTGTAAAGATGCCGTTTTCGTATTCGAGCGATACGGAGAGTCCGTCTATCTTGTGTTCCACCACATATTCGGTGCTTCTTTCAAGAGAGTCCGTTACTCTCTTGTCGAAGTCGCGCACTTCATCGTGTGAGAATGCATCTTGCAAACTTTGCATCGGAACTTCGTGCACTACTTCTTCAAATTCTTCCAGTATGGTTCCGCCTATCTTCTGCGATGGGGAGTCGGGAGTAACGAGTTCGGGGTGCTCTTTTTCGTAACTGAGAAGCTGACGCATGAGCTTGTCGTACTCGGCATCGGTTATGGATGGGTTGTCCAGTACATAATACCTATGGCTATGGTAGGATATTTCTTTTTTAAGAGCTTCGTAATCCATATTAAAACACCTTTGACATATCTTCAAAATAAATTTCTTTTCTTTCTATATCAATATCCGAAACAGAACAGGATAAAAAGCCTGCAATGGATTTTAGCACAAGCTCGGGCTTCAGGTTGGAAGTATTGCCTGCATTTATGAGCATTTCCAGAGTGTGCTTTGTTCCGTCTGTATTTACTATGCGGATATCTCTTATAAAGTCTTTTATGTTTACTTCGTTTATTTTGCGCTTGGATTTCTTTTCTATCATAACTTCGGGTGCGCTGATGTAAGATTCTATTTCCACGCTTTTATCTGTTGTAAACGATGCGCTGTAGAGTGCGCTGTCTATAAGGTGGAGAGGTGTTAATCCCTCTGCCTTTTTTATGCCTGTAAAGGTGATACCTACGGGGCACACGGAATTTATCTTTTCGAGTGCGGTGGGTATGTCTATCTCTTCTGTAAGTTCTGCTTCAAGGCACTGGCACACACTCTTTGTACCTACCGAAAGGGGCAGACCTATTGTCATTACCATGTGCGGATTAAATCCCTCGGAGTATTTAACGGGCAGATTGGCTCTGCGAAGAATTCTTACTGCTGTTCGGAGGAAGTCGAGGTGAGATATAAACTTTACCTCGTCACCCTCGGTATAGCGAAATCTGTATTTACTCATAGCATACACCGCCTTTAAAGCAATTTGCACCGCAGGCAGAGCACTTTTCACGGCAGTTGGGTGTTACCTCTGCACGCTCGGCTCTTTTGGCTTCTTCTATAAGAAAGCTCTTCTTTACGCCTACGTCTATCATATCCCACGGAAGGATTTCGTCAAAGGATCGTGCTCTCGTGTAGAAATCGGGATTAAGACCACATTCATTAAAGCACTCAAGCCACTTTTCCATACTGAAGAATTCACTCCAGCCGTCAAAGCGTATTCCTTTTTCGTGCGCTTTAAGGAGTACATCGGCAAGGCGTCTGTCGCCTCGGGCAAATACACCCTCCAAAACGCTTACGGGAGCTTCGTGATAGTTGTATTTTATCTTGCGTGAGGTTATGTTGTCTTTCAAAGCATACTGTTTTACTCGGAGTTCATCCATGGTATCCTGCTTTGCCCACTGGAACGGCGTAAATGCCTTGGGTACAAATGACGATACCGAAAGAGTTATTCTGAGGTTAGGAGCTCGCATATCCTTGGGTATGTTGTTGTATACTCTTTCTACCTTTTTGGCAAGTTCGCCAATTCCTGCAACATCCTCTGTTGTTTCAAATGGCAGACCTATCATAAAGTAGAGCTTAAGGTTGGAGTAACCACCGCGGAAAGCCATCTCCGAGCTTGACATGAGGTCCTCTTCGGTTATGCCTTTGTTTATTACATCTCTCATACGCTGTGTGCCTGCTTCGGGTGCAAAGGTAAGAGAGCTTTTGCGAACCTTGGATACCTTGTCCATAAGCTCCATGGAAAATGAGTCAAGTCTGAGCGAGGGCAGAGCCATGTTCATTCTCTTCTTTTCTGTCATTTCAAGAAGTGCATCGGTAAGCTCTTTAAGCGAGCGATAGTCCGATGTGCTAAGTGACGAAAGG
>JAZLCB010000210.1:0-4609 GCA_045614005.1 Clostridia bacterium | reverse complement strand
ATCTTCATGGTGTTTATCTCCTTTTGTTAGGTTTGATGTTTGGTTTTGTATGCGGGAAGAGCAAGCCCCTCCCCTACAAAGCAAATGAGGTTTTTGTTCGTAGGGGCGGTGAATACAGGTGATATTCTGTACTCTGTACAGAGTGGTATTTTTGACAAATCAAAAGTGATATTAAAACCTGCGGTTTTAGTGATATTTCATTCGCCTTTAAAACTGTGCGACGCACAATACCACTTGCAAAGCAAATATCACTGCGAAGCAATACCACTCGCCGTGAGGCGAATAAAACTGCGAAGCATGGCTTTCCCTGCCCTACAAGATTTACCAAGATGGTATCTATATCGTAGGGGCGATTCACGAATCGCCCGTTTATTTATTAAACATCCGAACACAAAAGAACCGTCCCCTTGTGTTTGCGGTGTTTTGTATTTAGAAAATGGCGGCATTGTAAAATGCCGCCATCCTCCTAATTTGTAAATATTACAACCAAATATTAAATTTGTATCAGTTAGCTTCGGGGAAATCACAAGGTAATGTATATGGAATTAGATTATAAAAACTATCCCAAAGGAACACGGTTATTGAATTTCCGTCATTTAAAGCTATATCCTTGAATTCAAGTTCTGTTACACCATTGAGTATAGCTTTAACATCACATAATCCATAGTTTGTCATTTCATTAGTAAGAGTATTGTATACAGCAAGCACTGCCTGTACAGGAAGTGCTGCTGCGCTTTTAGCATCCAATCTGAGAACACTTACAGCAACATCTACCGGACCTGTAACATTTTCAAACGATGTGATTTTTTCTCCATTATACTTAACTACCGGCTTACCAAATACAAGGGCGTCGTCAACTTCTATAACCTTACTTATAATCATCTGGTCAAAGTAATATGTGTTGCCGCCACCTTCTATACCCTGATCAAGATTTAACATGGTACTACCATATCTTGTCATTTCAGGTGTGCCACTATTAGCATGGAGAAATGCACCGTTTACAAAGTACTTAGCATCTCCGCCTTTTGCACACATAGCCAGGCTTATATAAGAACTGCTTTCAATATCAGCAGAAGCCACTGTAACAGAACCTGTACTTACAACGGAGGTTCCTTCATCACAAAGCGCACCCTGTACTTTAATAGTGCTACCCGATTTACTTATTATCAACTGATTATAATCTGTACCGTGGGCAGTATATGGCTCTTCTGCCTGACGAACTTCAAACTTATACTTATCATTGGGAGAGTCAACCTTTACCTTAAACTCTGTGTTGTGTCCTTGCAAGTACCAATATCTTGCATATTCATCAAGGTTATTATTCTTTTTCTGTCTGTAAAGAGTATATGCCTGATTTCCTGTATTTGCAAACGGCAAGGTTTTACCCACCAACTTTTGTTCTAATACATCGCCGGTTTCCTCATCTTTTACAGCTTCATACACATTTCCGCCATCTGTACCAATCCATGCTCTGCCATAGGTCTGGACAGTCATATAACCATTACCCTCATTATCCTTCAAAGCGTCCAATATAGCATAAGGATAGTCGACATAAGAACCTATGTTCCAGGGAAGATTTAATTTTTTTGCCTTATCACCGGATGTATTGAATGTATATTCTACCTTTTCCATTTCAGCTTTAGCATCCGCATAATCAAAGTCTTCTATTACTATTTTATCCAATTTGAAGGACACTAAGTAATTCTGTGTAAGTTTGTGCAGATTATGTTCTGTGTCGACATAAGTTCCTTCATCAATAGAAAGGGTGTATATGTTTTTGTCGCCACCTTCTAAACCGCCTGCAGGAGTTATGGCATATGTGTATATACCGGAAGCTTTGGAATCGGAAAGGTTTGTAAGCTGTTCAAAGGTATAGTTTTCCGCCTTATCGGGACCAACATAGAAGTTAACCGCATCCGCAAGCTGTGCTGCAGGAATGTTTGCAGGGAGGTCAAATACTACTCTTGTAGTATCTGCATTCCAATACAACGGTCTCTCAAATGTTGATACTGGAGGTGCGAGTTCCGCAGAAACATAGTCTGATGCAAGCGTTCCTGTTGAGCCATATGCATCCGTGTAGCTACCTGCTGCAAGAGTAAGCACATATTTTGATTGTGGGTCAAAATCACCATCAAAAGATACAGAATATGTATACACTTCATCCGTAGCAGAAGTCTGTGTAAGTGTAAATTCTGCTACTGCTTCACCATCGGCAGTAAGGGATAAACCACTCTTAAGAACTGCTTCAGGTATGTTCTTATTAAGAGTAAATGATATTCTTTTTGTGTTTATTTCAAAGTTGATTGGAGGCAACAAATCATAGGCTTCTACTTCAACAATCTCTATCTCACCTTCAGGATAAGAAATAATTAAATCCTTAAAGTATGCCTTGCTACCGGATGTAACGAAGTGAGGGTTAGCTCTGAGGTTAGTAACAGGCATATCATGAACGTAGTTGTAGAACTTATCTTCCACACCAAGTGTTACTCTACCATCTTCAGTGGCACTTGCTGCATCATAGAAGTATGCCATGTGCTTATAAGCATCAGTTGCAAAAGGAGAAGTTGTGCCGGTTACAGGCCAAGCACGGTCAGGACCGTTGTAAGCCATGTTACCAAAAACATTACCGTGGGACTGTGCTGCATAGTATTCACCGGATGGTAAAGTCGTATCTATGTCACCATATTCTGCATTGGGATCTTCACCTGTTTTCGCTACAAAAACAGAGAATGTACCTACTCCTGCGGAATTACCACCAAAACCCAAACCTGCAAATCCGGAGTATGAATTGGACTGTATAGCCCAAGTATTGGATCTGTTAGCAAAACCGATAGATACATGGTGATCAACGGAGGTATTTGCAACCTTTACATCAACTTCCATGTTGATTCTGTCTCTTGCAGGGTTATTGGTAGCATTATTCTCCCATTGTGTTATCGGAAATCTTGTGTCACCGAATACTTCAGTTGACTGATGGTTGAGCTTTGCGCGGTTCTTATCGAGTGCAAGTACGCCTTCATCAAATGTAAGTTTGGATGCAGTAGATGCATGCCAGGGGCCCTGTGTTGCAAGGGTATCTACAGCAATCTTATTAACTGTGAATGTTAATACGGTAGTAGAACCAAATAAAGATTCAGCAACTGTTAATGTATATGCTGTACCGAATGCAAAGGACTTGCCTTCTACAAGCTGCACTGTGTATGTTGTGTTGTTAGGTGTAAGTTTTCTAAAAGAATATTTTTTGGTAGTTGTTACCCCATTTTTAGTAGTAGTGTTTGTATTGACAATGTTTCCTTCATACTGACCTGCAGGAGAAGTCTGCTCTTTTACTGTGAAATCATCTGCTGTGAAGCCGGAGAGTGTCATGGCATCTTTAAGAACCTGAGCACTTTCTACCTTACGGGAAAGTTCAAGAACAACTGTGGTTGTGTTAGCATTCCAATAAGTAATTGTAATGTCTGTCGCTTCTGCAGCGGGTTCATCTGCATGAGCAAATGTTACCATAGAAAGCATCATTGCTAATGCAAGGATTAAAGATAAAACTTTTTTCATACTTTAAATCACCTTTCTTAGTGCGGATTATTTTTTACCACTCTTGAGAGCAGCATCAACCTGCTTCTGAAGTTCCTTGATGATTTTGTCGACACCAACCTTTTCGAGCTTAGCACGGTAAGCCTTTTCGTCCTTCTTGTAGTCGGGATCGAGACCTTCTATAACATACTTGTACTCATCGTATACAGAAGTAAAGTTTGCAAGTTCTGTTGTGATGGGTGTTGTATCAAGAACGAAGTTCATAAGGTAGGACTTTTCTGCTTCTTCGTTTAATCTCTTTGTTTCTTCCCATACATCGTCTGCCATGCCATCTGTAAGGAGAGCATTGAACTGGCATCCCCACTTCCAAGCAGCCATATCGTAACCGGAGTTAGCAATCTTCTTAACCTTGCCTTCTTCGGTAAGTTCATAGTGCTTGCCTTCTATACCAAAGGATATGAGATTGTAGAGTTCTTTGTCTGTATTTAAGAGTTCGATAAGCTTAATAGCCTTTTCGGGGTGCTTACTGTTTCTGCCGATTGCAAGCATTGTGGATGTACAGTTAGCCTGTCTGATATAGGGCTTTGCAAATGCCTTGATTGCAATAACTTCTCTTCCGCCGAACTGTTCGGTAAAGGAAGCTTCTACACCGGGCTTATATGTGGAGCACCATACAGCGTACTTCTGGTTCTTGAAGTCCATTGTGTCGTCACCTACAGAGAGGATATCCTGACGGAGGTAACCCTTCTTAACCCACTGGCTTCTGAGTTCAGCACCTGCCTTATATTCGGGCTCGTCGAAAGCATAGAATACCTTACACTTCTTGTCGCCTCTTGCTACATAGAAGCCTGTTGTGAGGGACTCCCATCCACGGAAGTTGGGGTCGTCACTTACCTGGAAGTAACCGGAGTTTGCACGGTAAGGAATGAGGTTGGGCTCATTTTCTTTAATAGCCTTGAGGTAGGGTTCTATCATCTGCTGTTCTGTGATGGATTCGGGATCAAGGTTGTACTTTTCTGCAAGATCCTTGAATGTGAACATAGCAGTAAGTGTAGCGTTGATCTGCTCGTTAGGAACA
>JAZLCB010000209.1:0-1758 GCA_045614005.1 Clostridia bacterium | reverse complement strand
CGTAAGCATTCCTTTTTAAAACTTTTATCTTGTTGTTGCATCCTTCTGTAAAGCCGGCAGAGTTCCCGTAATTGCAGGTACAGGTACAAATGATACTCAGCACTGCATAAACTTAAGCCAGGGTGCAGAAAAACTCGGTGTAGATGGACTTCTCCTTGTAACACCTTACTACAACAAGACTACACAGAGAGGTCTTATAGCTCACTACACCAAGATAGCAAATTCCGTAAATATCCCCATTATATTATACAATGTACCTTCCAGAACAGGTCTTAACATTGCTCCCGAAACCTTAAAGGAACTCTCCAAGGTAGAGAACATTGTTGCTGTTAAGGAAGCAAGCGGTAATATAAGTCAGGTAGCAAAGATTGCTCAGCTCTGCGGAGACGACATGACTATATATTCCGGAAATGACGACCAGATTGTACCTCTTCTTTCGCTTGGCGGCAAGGGTGTAATCTCCGTTCTTTCCAATGTAGCTCCCAAGCAGACACACGACATGGTAGCAAGCTACCTCGAAGGCGACATCAAAAAGGCTTGCCGGCTTCAGCTTGAAGCTATAGAGCTTGTTGATGCACTCTTTATAGAGGTTAATCCCATACCCGTAAAAGCGGCTATGAATATGCTCGGTTACAATGCAGGGGGCTTAAGAATGCCTCTTTGCGAAATAAGCGATGCAAACAAAGAAGTATTAAGAAAAGCCATGGTAAATTATGGCTTATTGAAGTAAATTTGTAAAAAAAGGGGGCTGTTTTTACAGCCCTTTACTTTTAGGAATAAAATCCTTTCATTACCGGAGGAAAAGATATTATGACAAACATTATTTTAAGCGGCTGCAACGGCAAAATGGGACAGGTTATATCCCGCCTTGTTTCCGAAAGAGACGATATAAACATAGTATGTGGTGTGGATATAAACACCGATGCAAAGTTTGGCTACAATGTGTACCCCGACTTTAACAGCGTGTCCGAAAGTGCAGATGCTGTTATAGACTTTTCGCATCCTGCGTGCTTTAGCGGTATTGTTAACTACTGCCGTAATACCAAAACACCTCTTGTTATGGCTACCACAGGCCTTTCCGATGAGCAGAGGGCAGAGCTTACAGCTCTTTCGGGCGAGATTGCGGTGTTCTTTAGTGCCAATATGTCGCTTGGTGTAAACCTGCTTGTAAGCCTTGTTAAAAAGGCGGCTTCTATCCTTGAGGACAGCTTTGATATAGAGATTATCGAAAAGCATCATAATCAGAAGATAGATGCTCCCAGCGGTACAGCACTTATGATAGCAGACGAAATTGCCGACACCCTTACAGAAAACCCCGAATATGTGTACGACAGACACAGCGTTCGTAAGAAAAGAAGCAAAAACGAAATTGGCATCCACGCTGTTCGCGGTGGTACAATAGTTGGCGAACACGATGTTATTTTTGCAGGCAATGACGAAATTATAGAGATAAACCATAAGGCAATGAGCAAGGAAATCTTTGCTGTGGGTTCTATAAAGGCGGCTCAGTTTATTAAGGGCAAGACTGCAGGAATGTATAGCATGAAAGATGTAGTGAAATTATAAAAGGGATGTAAAAAAAGCGCAGACCGTTAAGTGGCAAGAAATATTAACAAAATGTGCTGAATATAGTGTAATTACTTTGAATTATGTAGAAATCCGCATTTTGTAAATGCGGATTTCTTTTTGCTTATTTGCCACTTAACTCTGTGCGAACTTCACCTCTCGACGTACTTTTGTACGCCTTCGGGTCCCCCT
>JAZLCB010000208.1:0-1317 GCA_045614005.1 Clostridia bacterium | reverse complement strand
GTCGGATATGACACGCTACGCCACTAAGGAAATCAACAATATAATGACAACCCTTGCCGACTGGGAGTTCGTAGGCTCTACAAGGAGTTTCGGCATATACGGAAAGCAAAGGTACTACAGACGCAAGGACAGCCTGTTATGATTAAGAGGGACAGTGAAAAGGACATAGAGCGCAGACTTGCAGAGCAGACCCGTGCAAGAAAAGGGATGTGCATAAAGTTACTGAGTATGCACATCAAGGGTCTGCCCGACAGGATGTGCCTGTTTCCGAAGGGAAGAATAGTATTCGTGGAACTCAAGACTACCGGGCAGAAGCCGAAGCCGATGCAGTTGTACATACACGAACGCATTCGAGAACTCGGCTTCCGGGTAGAGGTTATAGATACCCTGAAAGGAGTTGACGAACTGATAAACGAAATGACAAATGCTGAACAAGGACAACCTACATAAGTACCAGAGGAAATGCGTGGAACACATCATATCGCATCCCTTCTGCGGATTATTCGTCGAGATGGGACTTGGAAAGACGATATCCACGCTTACCGCGATAGAGTCGCTGAAATACGACTACTGCGAGATAGACAAAGTGCTCATCATAGCACCCAAGCGAGTAGCCGAAACCGTATGGGAGGAGGAAGCAAAGAACTGGGAGCATACGGCGCACCTCTCGTTTTCCAAAATCATAGGCTCTGAGACACAGAGGCTCGCGGCCCTGAAGCGTAATGTAGACGTGTACATTATATCAAGGGATAACATTGCATGGCTATGTTCCATCTACGCCTCAAAGCTCCCGTATGACATGCTTGTCGTCGATGAATTGAGTTCATTTAAGGCACATCAGGCACAAAGGTTCAAGGCTCTCCGCATGGCGCGGCCGTGGCTCAAGCGCGTGGTAGGCTTGACAGGAACGCCCGCCCCGAACGGCCTTATCAATCTGTGGTCACAGATGTACCTTATTGACCGCGGCGAGCGCCTTGAAAAGACCATATCGGCATACCGGACTAAATACTTCAGACCGGGAAAGTCGAACGGGTATGTGGTGTACTCGTACAATCTCCTGAAGGGCGCAGAGGAAATGATAAGACAGCGCATATCGGATATCTGCATAAGCATGAAAGCGGAAGACTATCTCGAAATGCCCGAAAGGGTAGATAACTTTATAAAGGTAACTATGCCGGACGGCGTTATGCGAAGATACAGACAGTTCGAGAAAGAACAGATTATAGTCCTACGGGATTCCATGGGCGACGGGGTAACGGTAAATGCCGCGAATGCCGCTGCATTATCCAATAAGCTGCTACAATTTGCGGACGAAGT
>JAZLCB010000207.1:0-2734 GCA_045614005.1 Clostridia bacterium | reverse complement strand
CTCTGTAGCGATATAAATTCCTTTGGAATTTTCGATATGTGCTTTGCACGCGATATGCCTTTCGGCTCGATATGTCGCTTTGCGACGAGAATAGGAAATTTATATCATATCGAGTTTGACCGAAGGGAAAACATATCGATTTTGCGATAGCAAAAATATCGAGTTGCCATATGGCAACATATCGACATTCTTTTTCAATAAACAAGTAGAAAGCATCGCTATCGCGATGCGATCTATGGTGGTGCGACCTTTGTCGCCTGCTTCAATTTGTTCTTTTGTTATTGTAATACCTGCGGTGTCTGATTTTGTAAATGTGGCAACATATGTAACATACTCATCGCATTTTACATTGTCCTCGGACACACTGACACGATATTCATATACCTTGCCATCTTTGAGCTCATATGTGGCCGTCTTAGTGCCCGAAGCATAGTCAGCCTCTGTGGTCTTTACAGGATACACAACCACGGGAGGTATGCCCTGCACTCCCGAAGCCTCGCTCACGGTAAGAGATGCAAAATACGGAAATATAAATGATGTTCCTTTAGATACAAGCTCTATTTCAACAACATTACCCGAAAGCACATAAGCCTCGAGCTTGCCTTCCTTCCACTTTTCGGAATAGTCATCGCTCGGAGTTGCAGTAATTGTATATTTTTCGCCCGCCAAAAGCAGATAGTTGCCGTTATCTCCTACAACATTCAAAGTAGCATGAGATACCTCCACCACGGCATTTTCGTCGGTGGCCTCGTCCGCAATTACATTAAATACGGGTTTTATAAGAATGATATTATTTTTTTCGGCAGAAACAGGTACATTCATGCCTATGCCGTCTGCACGATAAGAAATTTCGGATACATTTGTGGGTACTTTAACCGTATACACACTTCCCTGTGACTCTGCAGTAAGCTCTGTACCCTCTTTGGCATCCTTTGAATAATAAAATACGGGGGCACTCTCCACGCCGCGAACAGTTACCATTACATCGTAGGTAGTGAGTGCATTGTCCACAGTAAGCGTAACGGTGTATGCATCTTGGGACATAGCACTATAGTTATCCAAAGCATAAAATACCAGAGTATGTACACCGGCATCGTTTGTGCTGTAGCTGTATACATTGTTTTCGTCTGTAACGGCAGTTTTTGCTTCGCTGCCATCCACGGAGACCATCCAGCCTGTTATGGTATCGTCCTCATCGGGATCGGTAAATATGCCGTTTAAATCCAGAGTATATGCACAATCGGCAGTAATGCTCTCGGATGCATTCTCCTCCATGCCCTCTGCAAGTACAGGAGCGTTGTTGGCTGTTACATAATTTACTGTATATGTAGTATACGAATTGTTTGTAGTAGACGGATTTGCATTGTATAAATAAAATTTATATGTTCCGCCCCCGCCGGTTAGCTTTGTGGTTTTTTCAGTAAATTTATTGTTTACCGCTTTGTCCGAAGCTGTACCCGCAGTTCCTGTCTTTGTAGTAATAAAGGGTAGTCCGCTACCGTTTTGTGTAATATCAAATGTGGCGGTAATGTTGCCGTCGGCAGGGTAATTTCTCGGGACATTTACCATAACGGTTTTGTCATCAAGATATGCTGTAAGTCCTTCTATACCGTTACCTTCGTCATCGGTAAAGCGTACAAAATTAATACCGCCGTTACTTGTGGTAATACCAAGCCATGTACCGCTGTCTATCTCGGCAACTTCTATAGTAATCACGGCTTGCTCGGTGCAATAGCCGTTGTCGTTTGAAGCGGTAAATACAAGAGTATATGTTCCGCCTTCTAAAGACATAAATGTGTATTTACTATCTACAGGAGTCTCCCCTTCATCGGACAAGAGGTAATAACTATTTGCCCCTTTAAAATAATCTTTGAGATTAAGTTCTACCGCAACTCCGTTGTAGGTCGATATATTGTCCATATCCTTTATACACTCGGGAGCTTCCGTGGGCGATGCCCCAAGCGAAAAATTGAGTGTGTATGTAACGGTGGAACTTACCATAGATGAAGATGCATACTCTCCCTTAAGTGTCATAACGTGCTGTGCACTCCCGTCTGTCAACGATACCGAAGAAATATGACCGCTCATTTTGCCTTTGTTTAAAGCGGTGCCGAATTCTATGGAAATTTCGGCATCCGGTGCGGTAGCTCCCGAAAGCACTATATCTACGGTAGTGCCGTCCTGCGTTGCCGACTCCACATCGGCACCCGAAATCCTGATATCGGTAACTCTGGCATAGTACCTTGATAAAGACCAGATGTCTTTATCGGCAATGTCTATGACATTGTCTGCAACGGGACACTCCGTTGCTGCTGAAGATGTCAGAGAAAACGCCCCGACAAGCATCACAACTACGAGCGCAAAGCTCAAAAACCTTTTTTTCATGATACAGAACCCCCTTAAGCAGTTGCGTCAGTATCCGAACCCGTTTTGGGTGCGTGTTTTTACGCCACTGCATCGTTAAAATACTCGCAAATGCGTCAGCATTAGCTCCGTTTTTGCCTCGCATTGTCGCAAAAACACAGCACCGAAAATTCTTTGAACCAAAATAAAGATAAAATATATTGTTTTTCGAGGCGGCAGGTCGCAGTAATACTGTCGTATTTCAAGACCGACAACGAAGAAAAACAGCTATTTTACTTAATTTTGGCGAGTTCGGATACTAACGCAACTGCTTATTAAGTTCATACCTTGGGTTCCCGTCTGCAAATAAAAATACGACCGTACTTTACCG
>JAZLCB010000206.1:0-4201 GCA_045614005.1 Clostridia bacterium | reverse complement strand
TCACATATGTTGAGTTCAAGAACGCATATGCAGCAGGCAATTTCGCTGTTGATCCTTTTGAAGGTCTTCCCGTTCTGTTCACAAGCGCACTTCCTGCATATGCTACTGCATCAGAGGACGATGTTTATGCTTTCGTTGGCGATCTTCGTGGCGCACAGCTCAACTATCCCGAGGGTGAAGGCATTGTAATTAAGTACGATGACACAACCGAGGCAGAAGCAGACCTTGTTAAGATCGTTGGCCGTCAGTATGTTGCTCACGCAGTAACAACCGATAGGGCATTCTGCAACATTGCAAAGCCTGCAAGCGCAACAACCTGATATGAAGGTTAAATTACTGCGAGACGCAAGAATCAATCACAAAGCCGGGGAGACAGTAGAAGTCTCCTCGGCGGAGGCACAGTTCTTGCTTTCGGTAGGTTCGGCGGTTGAATGCCGGGCAGAAGTTGCCGAAGCGACTCCGGCAAGCGAAACGCCAAAAACAACTAGGAGGAAAACAACAACAAAATGAAGCTCTTAATTTGCGTCCCAACGAGCGATTATATCCATTTCCGCTTTGTTGATAGTTTACAGAAATTGATTAGGCGGCTCGATGCAGACAATGTCAAGTATGATGTCTGCATCCTTGGCGGCACACTAGTCTATATTGCCCGAGATAAATTGGCAAACAAAGCCATTTCGGGCGGTTATACTCACACATTATGGCTCGACTCGGACATGACCTTTAATGATGACTTGTTAGAGGATCTATTGTTCAGTCGCCGCAAGATGGTAACCGGCTTATGCTTTACTCGGAGACCTCCGCACATTCCTTGCATATTCGAGGAGATATGGCCCGAATGTAAGGTATTTGAGGACTATCCGAAAAGCGAGGTATTCCGCATCGCCGCTTGCGGTATGGCATGTGTGTTGATTGAGACAGAAGTATTGCAGGCCGTCAAGGAAAAATTTGGCACATGTTTCTTCCCGATGCGTGAGCTCGGCGAAGACCTTGCCTTCTGTAAGCGTGTCACAGAATGCGGCTATAAGATATACGCTGACGCATCCATAAGGCCCGGGCACATCGGACATTTTGAGGTCAAGGAAGAGACCCGAGAGGCATGGAAGAAGAGCATTGGATATGACGAGGTGAACCATGTTAGAGAAAGTTAAATTGGCTCTGAACATATCGGAAAACACATTCGATGTAGAGCTTACCACTTGGATTCAAGCCGCAATAGCCGACCTGGGTGTTGCCGGGGTAGAGGGCTCAACAGTTTCTACAGACAGTACGGATGCACTTGTCATCGCCGCTGTTGTTACATACTGTGGCAGACAATTCGAGCTCATGCACGGTTCAATGGATAGGTCAAATCTATACAAGAAATCTTATGACGAGCAGAAGGCTCAATTTGGTATGGCATCAGGATATACGGTGTGGAAGGAGGTTTAAGATATGGCAACATACATGGGAAAATATACAAGCGCAGTTTGTATGCCGTGTACGATTACTTTAATCTCAAAAACCTATTCTACAGACACTTACGGACAGAATGTGGGTGTAGAATCCACAAAGAATGTTCAAGGGTATGTTGCTTCTGTGTCTGCCAATGAAAACGAGCGTGCGGCACAAAACGGACTTATTGCGGCTTGGGAGGCTACATTGTGGGCTTTTGAGTACAACGATGAAATGATTGTCGAGGTCAAGGGTAAGAGATATAGCGTGTATCGTTATTATTTCCGTTCCGATGGCAGAGTCGAGTTGTACTTGGGTAAAAGGGCAGGTGTTGTTAATGGCAAAAACAACTAAAGCGGCTGACTTCTCGAAAGAGCTTATGGGAATCTTGAATGACTATGAAGCAGAAGTCGAAGAAGCAGCAGAAAAGGCGGTTGATAAGACGGGCAAGAAAACAGCCAAGTATTTGCGGTCTGTAATAAGCATTCCGGCTAAAGCTGAAAAGTACGGCTTATGGGATGATTATATCAAGACATGGACGAGTTCGAGGCGCAAGAACACAAAGTATCTGCACAATCGTTCTGTTCATAACAAGCGCAAATACATGATGGTTCACTTGCTTGAAAAAGGACACGAAGGCCCGATTCATGCCAATGCGTACCCACATGTGGAAACTGCCGAGAAAAAAGGCATAAAGATGCTCGAAGAAGAAATGATTAAGGAGGTGGAGAAGATATGACATTGGCAGATGTATATAACATGCTCGATGGCATAACCGAGTTAAAAGGCAAGGTTAGATACAGAGCCTTCCCGATTGACTCCGGGGATGTTCCTCTTCCGCCTTACGCAGTTTATTTCGAGACAGACAGCAATAACTTTGTAGCCGATAATAAAGTCTACAATGCCGGAGACGATGTCGATATTGAGTTGTACGAAACAAGTCGAGACTTCACGCTCGAAGGCAAAATTGAGACCGCATTAAACAATCTTGAATTGCCGTGGGTGCGGTCTTCGCGTTATCAGATCAACGATAACATTTATGAAATAGTTTATTCGATTACCATAAGGAGGTAAAAGAGAATGGCAGTTAAAAACAACAAAGTGCACTTCGGATTAAAGAATGTGTACTATGCTACAGTTACAGAAGTAACAACAACAGCCGGAACAAGCACAACATACGGATCACCCGTTGCAATGCCCGGTGCAGTTGGAATAAGTCTTGACCCAAATCAGGAGCAGGGCGATTTCTATGCTGATGATGGTGTTTTTTACATCACACAGAATGATGCAAAATATGAAGGCGACCTTGAAATCGCAGATATCCCGGTTCAGTTTATGAAGGATATTTTTGGCGATGTAGAGGACAGCAATGGAGTTCTGTTTGAGACAACAGACAATCCCATTAAGTATTTCGCTCTTATGTTCGAGACAACGGGCGATGCAGGCGGCCACAGAACACTCTTCTATAAGTGCTCTGCAACAAGACCTGCTGTTGGCGCGCAGACCAAAGAGGAATCTGTTGAGGTGCAGACCAAGACACTTTCAATCAAGGCAGTTCCAAGAGTTGACCTTGATACGATCGGCGGAGAACAGAAGCATCTTACGCAGGCAAATGTTCCCGAGGGAGCTGCTGCATATGCGAATTGGTTTTCAGCTGTTTATGAAGGCAGCTTTACTTGATGATACACAGAATAGGGCTCGGGCGTTGTCTCGGGCCTTTTTTTTCAATAGGAGGACTATATGAACAGAACATTGAAGATTGGAAACAGAGAATTAACATTGGAAAGTAACGCCGGAACCGCGCTTTTTTATAAGCGTATTTTTAGAAAAGATATCATAAAGATATTATCCGGGATGAGCGAAGACGATAGTCTTATTGATATGTCGGATATGAGTATGGAGCTTTGTTTTGTTATGTCTAAACAAGGTGAAGGAATCGGAATAAGCTCAATGCTTTCATTGACATACGATGATTATGTTGAGTGGGTATGCTCGTTTAGTTCGGACGCGTTTATGAATGTCAATGTTATAACACAAGTCATGGAAATATGGCAAGGAAATAACGAAACAACAAGCGAAGTAAAAAACGCATAGAGCCGACTACAAGGGAGTTTAACACGGCATGTTTAATATTGAGGGGAGTTCAATTAGGACTTCCCCTCGAAGACATATGCCGCCTTGAAGTCGGTGAGCTTTTAGATTTACTAGCAGAATCACACAACGATTCTTACGATTATCCCAAGAAGGGCACGCAAGCAGATTTTGCCCGATTATTTGGAGGGTAACACATGGCAAAGACGATTAAGGGCATAACAATCGAGTTTGAGGGCAGAACAAGTAAACTTGTAAAGGCCCTGGGCGAGATTGATGTCAAATTAAAGAATACTCAAACCGCATTGAAGGAAGTCAACAAGGCATTTGAGCTTGACCCGGATAACATGGATGTTGCTATAAGCAAGATGAAGACCTTGCAGCAGGCTATTGATGAGACGAAAGAAAAGCTCAAACTTGAAGAAGAAGCGGCAAAGAAGGCATCAGAAGCATTAATCAGCGGCAAGATATCCGAGGCAGATTATGCAACGATTTTGTCGGGAATCAGCAAGACGAAGAAAGAGCTTGAAGAGCTTGAAAAGCAGGCAGACGAGACAAACAAGGAAATCGAAAGCGTTGACCCGAAGAACATTGAAGAGGTCGGCAAGCAGGCAAGCAACAGCAAAGAAAAGATGCTTGCGCTCAAAGATGCGGCAGGCAAGGTCAAGGATGCGCT
>JAZLCB010000205.1:0-3820 GCA_045614005.1 Clostridia bacterium | reverse complement strand
AATTCAACCTCCCCTTTCGCAAAATTCGACAAAGTTCGTGTCAAGTCAGGTGAACAGTGAATAATAGGACCTACTAACTTTCCCTTATTTTTTCAACTGTTTTTCTTTTAACACTTTTCCTTAGAACCCGCGAGAATACTGGATTTTCTCGCATCCGATAGTATATGTAAATATTTAAAATCGGCAAACTAATTTATCTATTTTCAAGTATTCTTAAATGCTCAATAATTCTTTTCATATTTTTTCTT
Organism: Clostridia bacterium; assembly: GCA_045614005.1. GTDB lineage: Bacteria > Bacillota > Clostridia > UMGS1810 > UMGS1810 > RGIG8748. Next base: position 3,572 of record JAZLCB010000205.1, on the reverse strand, counting down.
TCTAACCATGTACCAAAAATGCAGAGCAAAGAATAAAATAGCACAAATAATATCATTGTAATTATCTGAATATGATTCTTCTCTATGATACCTCCAACTAAATTACTCAGAACAAGAAACATAAATATACATGTAAATGCAATCGTAAATAAATGCCACCTCCAAAAACCTAATGCAGTTGTACAATTATCATATTTTTCTGTAAGTATTAATTCAAAAATAGGCATAAATGAATTACGATATCTGATTCCATGATATAATAGAATACGATTACCGTTTTTAGATGATTTGGCATATATCTTTTTATCAACAGAAATCAACCGCGGTTTTTCTGTGTTTTTCAAAATAAGTTCCACGCTTCTTATTTTGTCATATGGAAATGTAAATAAGTATTTATTCAATTCAACCTCCCCTTTCGCATAATTCGACAAAGCTCGTGTCAAGTCAGGGTTAAAAAACACAATCAATGAGAGCCAAAAACATTTCGGAAGGAGCAAGCCCCTTCCCTACTGAATTTGGATTAATAAATTATATCATTGAGTTTGCTAAGGTCATCTATCTCATATGTAATATCTATTCCCAAAGTATTTTCTTGTTTAGTCGGGTTAAACCAGCAGGTGTCTATGCCTGCCATATTGCCACCCTTGATATCACTTGTAAGAGAATCGCCTATTATGAGAACTTCGTTTTTGTCTGTTATACCTAGGGTTTTAAACACATGATCGAAAAACTCCTTGGATGGTTTTTCCCATCCGATATTTTCCGAAATGAAAATTGCATCAAATACTTTATCAAGTCCCGAGAGTCTAAGCTTCTTTTCCTGTGCGGTTTTGGTGCCGTTGGTAACTGCAACCAGGGTGTATTTGCCTTTAAGCGAATACAGGATTTGCTCCGCTTTGTCTACAAACTCAATATGGTCGCCGAGGGTTAGCTGATACTCGCTGTTAAAGCTCTCGGCAATGCCGACATCCTCCACGCCTATGATACCAAAAAACTCCTCGAATCTTCCTACAAGAATCTGCGGTTTGGTAAGTTCGCCCCTTTCGAGCATCTTCCAATACTTCACATTTATATCCGAATACATCTTAAGCATATCGTCTGTGCATACGCCAAGATTGTACTTATCAAAAAGTGTTCGTATTGCATATGCTTCCGAAGCAAGGAAGTTGAGTACGGTGCCGTCTATATCCCACAATAAATATTTATACATACTGCCTCTTACCTTTCAAAACTGATACAATAATTATACAACAAAAATCCTCAGTATTCAAGCACATAAAAATCCCCCGAAAGCATTATTGCTTCGGGGGATTTGATATTAGTATCAGTTAACCTGTGAGGGTCTGAGTACAAAGAAGAGCTGTTTGTCGGGAGATGCAATATGCGCCTGAAGTGCAGCATATACATCAGCCTTTTCGATTATTTCATATGTGGTTTCTTCGGTCTTGGATCCGTTGGATCTTAAGAGCTTTTCGCCATCATAAACCGCAACTACTACCTTGTCGTACTCGCTTGAGAACGCTTCTACTGTTCTTGCATTTTCGGGAGTTGTGAAGTAGATTAAGATATCACCCGCTTCAAGGAACTCGGGTCTGAAGTCGAGAACGCTCTTTGTAGCGAAGTTCCATCTCTGCTCTTCACCCACATAGAAGCTGAGACCACCGTACAAACGGTCTGCCATCATAGACTTGTAGGGCTTGTATTCCTCGGAAACATTGTCTTCGAGTGTAAATACTGTTATCTCGGTAAATACACCGGGGTGCATATCGCCTTCGCCCTGAGGTCCGTTACCGGGGATGAATGTTTCGGGTCTGAAGAGGTTTGTAGCAAGCTCTAATGTTGTGGGGAGAGTAAGCTCCTTACCCATCTTAGCATAGATTGCTTCTGCAAAGTCTGTATCCTTGCCGTATGCCTTAAGAGATTCTATACCGCCTTGGGCTACTGTTGAAAGTGCTGTCTTCTGCTCAGCGGTAAGTTCAGCTGCACCTACTGTGTTCTTAATGGAGTTGGAGGGAATGTTGTTTACAAAACCGCCATCGTTTACAATGTAAGAACCTGCAGGAGCTGTAACCTTAACTATGTATGCAAGTTCTACCATTTCGCCGGGAGCTATGGAATCGATATTCCATGTAACTTTGCTGCCTTCTACCTTGGCATTTGCATTAGCAGAATCAGTAACGAGTTCTGTACCCTCGGGAGCTACTTCTGTTACAACAAGGTTCTTGTATGTAACCGCTTTTCTCACCCCGTGTTCATACATGGTGCCCCACTTAAGATAGTGTTCGTTGTTGGAATCATTGGAAATCTTGATTGTGTATGTGAGGTTATCGCCTGTAGCAACTGTACCAAAAGGTGTTATATCTACGGTTCTGTTGATATCCATCATGGGATACTGTTCACGGGTAAGAGTCTTTGCGGGGATTTCCAAATCTTTAACGATATCGTTGCCCATATCCTCGTCGTAACCGGGAGCTACCACAAGGTTGAGAGGTCTGGAAATTGAAAAGTGTCTACGCTTTGTATTTTCGGGAGCAAGATGCTTTGATACGATATTTTCTTCTGCAGCTAATGCACCATTCACCTCAACAAGATCGTATGTATCTTTAATTCTTCCACCGCCTTTGGAGGTACAATGGATTCCGTAGTTGCCGCCAACATACATCATTGTATGGTCGGTAGACAAAATAAGGTCACCGGGACGCATATACTTTTCGTACTGTTCTGCAGTCTTTACAATGTATTCCTGAAGAACTACCTGAGGATCGAGCTTGTTGCCCGCCTTGTCATAGTAGGAATAGTGGATATCGCCATCGTAGCTATCGTCTACAAACACGATATCGTCGGTATACTCTGTAAAGTGCTCGGATGTAAAGAAGTCAAAAGCTACAAGCTCCTGAAATGCAGCCTTGCTCTGCTTTTCTTTGTAGTAATCGAAATCTATCCACTTAAAGAGTGCCAAATCAACATCCTCATCTGTGATAGGTTCATTTATTTTTGCCTTGGATGTGTGTCTTTTCTGCTGATTTTCCGCACAATAGATGTTCTGCACGGTAGAAAGTCCGAATGGTGTTGTTCTTTCGCCCATGGCCTCTATACCAAGACTATCGTAATATGTTAAATGCGGATATGTGGAACATACAGAATATAAAATCATATCTTCTGTTGCGTGTTCAGGAGGCATCTTTGCAGAAAATCTGGCAGTACCGCCAACATAACCTGTGAGCCAGGTTACATGTCTGCCGTCATACTGTACCCAAGGATTCTTTGCATAATACGCCCAACCTGTTGTTGCAATTGCATCTTCCAAATCCTTACGGGTTACATATTCTGTACCCTTGGGAGCAACTTCGGTCTTTGCAAAAAGACATTCTGTACATGTGTATGTAATAACGCCATCCTCGGTAGCTGTGGGAGCTACTGTGAGTTCACCATTGTTGAATGTGTGCTCTGCAACTTCGCTATGACCATCGTCTGCTGTGCAAACATTGGTGTGTGTACCGTCGCCGTTATCCTTGCACTCTGTCCAGAGGCAGATATGCTTATTTAAGATATCGCTTATTGCATATATGGTC
>JAZLCB010000204.1:0-1507 GCA_045614005.1 Clostridia bacterium | reverse complement strand
ATATCCTTACGCGGTTTGTCGGGATTGCGGTCAAAGCCGAACATTGTTACCGAATAGTCCTTGTCCTTTGTAAGGAGTGCATAAAGCTCGGTATCATAAGTCTTTGCCCACTCGGCAGCAAGCTCATAAACCCTTTCGGCAGTATAAGAACCGATTTTGTTTTTGCATATGACATTTAACTTAACAAGGTCGAAGAGCGCGCCCGAATTACTCATTTTGTTCATTTCGAGCTTGAACTCTGTCCACGGTGCATTCTTGTTAGCACGGCGGAAGTCCTCGAAGGTGTAGTTTGCAAGATTTAAAAGATACTCTATAACACCGTCTACGGGGTAGCCCTCGTCGGAATACCACGAAACTGCTGCCTCGGGGTCTTTACGCTTGGATATCTTGGCCTTACCGCCATCGTCCTCCTTCATGATAGGTGCTATGTGAGCATACTTGGGAGGCTTGATACCGAGCATAGAGAACATTTGCAGATGAATCGGAACAGAAGAAATCCACTCGTCACCTCTTATAACATTTGTAGTACCCATGAGGTAATCATCCACAACATGAGCAAAGTGATATGTGGGGATACCATCGGACTTTAATATAACAACATCTACTATATTTTCAGGAAGCTCTATCTTGCCTCTTATGCCATCCTTGTAGGAGATTCTCTTATCCTCACTACCCATGGATTTTAATCTTAATACATAGCTCTTGCCGTCTTTTATATTCTTTTCGATTTCTTCAAAGCTAAGGTCACGGCAGTAAGCGTGCTTGCCGTGGTAACCGGGAAGAATCTTTTCTGCTTCCTGCTCTTCGCGGATTTTGGTAAGAGTTTCTTCGGAGCAGAAGCAAGGATATGCCATGCCGTCTTCTACAAGCTTTTTGGCAAAGCACTGATATATGGGCGCTCTTTCGCTCTGCTTGTACGGACCGTAAACGCCACGGCAGGTATCAAAATCTACAAAGCCTTCGTCTATGATGATGCCGAAAGCCTTTAAGCCTTCTATAATTTTGGAAACACCGTCATCGACTTCACGCTTTTTGTCGGTGTCCTCTATTCTTAATATAAATTTACCGCCACTCTGGTGTGCTATTCTCTCGGAAATAAGAGATGCAAAAAGTCCGCCTATGTGCAAAAAGCCTGTGGGACTGGGAGCAAAACGGGTAATCTTGGCTTCTTCGCCAAGGTCTCTTTTGGGATACATTGCTTCGTAATCCGCTATTGTTTTATCTATATGCGGAAAAAGAAGCTCGGAAAGTTTTTTGTAATCCATATGACTCATCCTTTATTTAAAATATAGCATAAAAATCTACCTTATATAATAACACAAAAAATCTGTAATGTCAAAGAAAAAATACCGCCGAAACGGCGGTATTTATATTTGCGAGGCATACGGTTTAGATGCAAACCTTTTAAGCGATATACTCGCTCACGCTCGCGCCATATATTTTCACTCTGTTCAAATGCCATATAACTCCGCTTTGGTCCGTTCCCATATGATATAAATTCCTTTTT
>JAZLCB010000203.1:0-4468 GCA_045614005.1 Clostridia bacterium | reverse complement strand
TCATAAACGATACAAAGAGTATTGCAGGGCTTATTGCCATGATGCCGAGCTTGGCATCGGGGTTATCGAGAAGTTTTGCAAATGCTTCTGCTCCGAAAAACAGAATGGCAGTTCCTGCAATGCCTATTACAAAAAGAAGTGCAAAGCTCACCTTGCGAATCTTTTCCACCTCGGCAAAATTGCCCTTGGCACGGGTTTCGGATATCATACGCGATATTGCAACGGGTATGCCTGCTGTTGCCACTATAAAAAGCCATGTGTACACATTGTAGCTTGTGGAAAACAGAGCCATGCCCTCTTCGCCGAGTATATATGTAAGCGGTATCTTAAAAGCGGCACCTATGACCTTGACTATAATATTGGCTATCATAAGTATAAGTGCGCCCTTCATAAAGGTTTGTTTTTTATCTGTACTCATGCATTACGCTCCTGACAAAATAAGTTATAAAACAGTTATATTTTAGTATAACATAAATTATCAAAAAATAAAACCTCTATTTGTAAATTTTTATGCAAACGCCATCACAACTTGCATATATTCTACATGGGAGGGATTTAATTGCGGAAAAAGAGATTTATACAAAATGTTATAATCATGTCTTCCTCCATGCTTATTATCCGCATAATGGGCATGGCTTCCAACATATACATATCTTCCCTTGCGGGTGCAAAAAGCATGGGGATTTATCACATGGTTTTCTCCGTGTTTACCTTTGGCATAACCTTTGCTTCGTCGGGAACGGGCTTTGCGGTAACAAGACTTATAGCCGAAGAAAAAGCAAACGAAAAAAGCGTAATAAAAAAATGCCTTGTCATCTCCTGGGTTATGTCGGCTGTGGGGTTTGGCTTTTTCTTTTTTGCCTCTGAATTTGCAGGTGAAAAGCTCATACGACACCCCGACGGTGCGCTGTGCCTTAAAATACTTTCGTTTGCTCTGCCGTGCATGGCATCGTCTTCCGTTATGCGAGGGTACTTTATTGCAAAAAGGCGTGCAGGACTTCTTACCCTTACCTCCATTGCCGAGGAGAGCATATCCATAGCACTTTCGCTTGCACTTCTTAAATACTCCGCCATGCCGAGCTATATATGCCTTATAACATCGTGTACTATATCTAATTTATTTGCATTTGTGCTCGATACCGCACTATGCAGAATGTGCATTAAAAAAGGAACTCACCTCAACAAAAAAGCACGGTTTAGAGATATATTTGCCATATGTGTGCCCATTGCTCTGGGCTCGTATCTAAGGACAGGGCTTGTAAGCTGTGAAAACCTTATAATCCCCCTGCAGTTTGCCAAATTCGGCACAGCAGATCCTGTTGCGGAATACGGAATTATAAAGGCTATGGCGATGCCGATACTGATGTTTCCTACCGTGTTTGTGCAGGCTTTTTCGTCTATGCTCGTGCCCGAAATGAGCGAAATGAATTCCAAAGGCAGAACAAACGGCATACGGCATGTATCACAGATATCTCTTAATGCCGTAACCATGTTTGCATTTTTTATAGCGCTTATGCTCTTTAAACACCACGATATAATATCGGATTCCTTCTACAAGGAAGAGGGAGCGTCTTTTTATCTCGGGGCGCTCTCGCTACTTAGTGTGCCGATGTATCTTGACACCGTGGCAGACAGCATATTAAAAGGGCTTAATCTCCAGAACGCAAGCCTTAAATACAACATAACGGATTCTGCACTCAGAATTATTTATATACTAGTCTTTATGCCGAAATTCGGTCCCGTGTCGTACATAATAATGCTGTATGTAAGCGAAATATTCAATCTTACGCTAAGCCTCAACAAGGCGGTAAAAACCACCTCGCTGAAAATTGATTTTGCTACGCTTCTGTTAAAGCCACTCTTTTGTGCATGCATAGCACTCATGTTTTCTGCTCCGCTTACGCAAGCCTTTGTATATATAGGTTTGTATTTTATGGATAATATAAAAAACCGCCTTACAAATGCTGTAAAGGCGGTTTGATAACCTTGTTATTAAATACAATATAGAGGATTATTATTGAGTTACCTTGGATTTTGCAAGAATTTTATATACAATGGGTGCACTCACGGCGGTAATAACCGTTTCGGGGAGCATATAGGACATATTGTATATTACAGAATAGAAAACCGAAAGTCCTCCGCCCGTAAAGGTGCGCATAGTCCAGTCGCAGAAGCCCTTTAGTGCGCCTATCTGCGAGAGTCCTGTTGCATCTGCAAAAAACCACTCTGCCCATGCACCAAAGAACACAGCGCCCGAAATAATATGAACGATTGCTCTTAAAAGGCAAGCAACTATCGTTCCTACAGCAACTGCGCAAAGTTCGCTTTTGAATCTACCTTTAAATATGCCTGCAAAACCAAGCACGGTGTAAGCTAATATGTAATCTAAAAAGCATATAAGAAGTGCAGAGCCTAAAGCCATATGGCTGTCGCCGGGCAAAAAGAATGCCGACACAGTACCCATACCGCTTATAAGCTGTATGATACTAAATACAAAGGCGGAAAACAGTCCCCACCTTGTGCCGTAGAGATATGCAATTAACACTACGGGCATCATGGATGCTACGGTTACCGTTCCGCCAAACGGAAGCTCAAAGAGCTTAAGAAGCGAAAGTACGGTTGCCACAGCAATAAGCATTGCACTTATTACAAGTCGTTTTGTTTTCATGTTGTCATCCTCCTAAAAAACAGGCGGTATACCTATATTGGGTATACCGCCTTAAAAAATAAATTATTTTCCTACGTTGGCATTATCCAAATCAGGTTTGGGACAAAAAATGTCCGCTATGGGTCGGAACGCACTAAAGTTCCCTCTCAGCCTGCCTGCGCAAGCTCCCCTATTGTATTTAAAACAAAGTTATTTTAAAATTATTTATTTCCCAGAGCTCTGGAAACAAGTGCAAATACTTCGAGTCTTGTTATATTTGCCTTGGGTCTTATTGTGCCGTCTTCGTAGCCGTTCATAACGCCTATCTCCACAGCATAAGCTATACCGCTCTTTGCCCAGCTTGATATATCCGCCGAGTCATTGAAGGTAAGCATATCCTCATTTCCCTGCCAGTTCATGGCACGGGCGAGCATTGTAAGCATCTGTTCACGGGTTATATAGTCTGTAGCGCCTACATTGCCGTTGGTATAGCCCGATATGATACCGTGCTTTACTGCAGTTGCAATATAGGGTACTGCCCACTTGGGAACGCTGTCCGCATCCTTGAAATCAAGGGTGAGAGTTTCGTCGGGCACTATATTCATGGTAAGAAGTGCTATCTTTGCCGCTTCGGCTCTTGTGAGCTTGTCGGAGGGGCGCATTGAGGGCATTTCGCCACCGTCGCCCGATATGATACCTCTTGTCATAAGGTCGAGCGCATATTTATAACCCCAGTTTGTTTCGGGGATATCGGAAAAGCCTTTGAATGCAGTCTCTTCCTCTTTGGGTTCTTCCTGTTTAGGTTCTTCGGTTTTAACTTCTTCAGCGGGTTTTTCTTCTTTTTTGTTTAAGGAACTACCCGAGCCACCGCCGGAACCGCCACCTGAGCCGCCACCTGAGCCACTACCTGAGCCACTACCTGAACCATTGCCCGATCCACTACCCGAGTCATCACCTGAGTTATCCCCTGAATTATCTCCTGAGTTATCACCTGAGTTATCACCTGAGTTATCGCCCGAACCTTCACCTGAGCCGGTTCCGCCCTCTTCATCCTTGGGTTCTTCGCCTAAGTTTATGGTCGCTTTAACCAAAGTTACATCTGTTGCAACTGCAAACGAGGGGTTTGCAAGCTCTGCAAAGGTTATTTCTACATCGGTATTTCCATATGTATTCTCTGCCTTTTCAAAGGTAAGTGTACAAAGAACACCCTCTGTTTCGGCAAGCTTTTCGGCGGTTACTGTGTTAGAACCATCTGTAGTGTTATCGTACCACACGATTTTGCCGTCTTTTATGATCATATTTTGAAACGCTTCTGCCGAAGGCGAACCGTTCTTGAATGTAAGTTTTTCGTTATCATAGCTGTAATCTATTGTTATGGCAGATATCTTCTGTATATCTTCGGGAATGCTGTCGAGCTTGATGTCTACGCTGATTGCATCCGCACTATCCTTACTTACCACGCTAAGTTGCGATGCAAAGCACGTGGGCATGGCAAGGCACAAAACAAGGATTACGGTTAAAAGTTTTGCTAAATTTTTCATGCTTTATACCTTTCTAAAAGTTCCCCGGCCAAGTAATCAGCCGGGGAGTGCATTTAATATTACTGCTTAATGAGTCCTGTTAACAGATTGAACTCAACATCTTCGCCTGCAGCCTTGTTAGCTATCATAAGAGCGTCGAGTGCTGTTATGCTTCCGCTTCCGTTTACATCGGCTCTTATAAAGGCGAGAGGATCGGTTCCAAATATCTCTACTTCGTTTCTTGCCGCATACTGACATGCCATCTGAGCATCGTTTGCGGTGATTCTGCCGTCGCCGTTTA
>JAZLCB010000202.1:0-4488 GCA_045614005.1 Clostridia bacterium | reverse complement strand
TTGCCTTTGTGCCTGTAAACAGGCTCATGGTTTCGGGATCGTTCATAGGCACGCCAACAGGGTCTATACCCGTAAGGTCGCGAAGCATTCTTATAACGGTGGGATCATCGTGTCCGAGTATATCGAGTTTAAGTAGGTTAGTATCTATGGAGTGGTAGTCGAAGTGGAGTGTTATGATATCACTCTCGGCATCGTCTGCAGGATGCTGAATAGGCGAAAACTCGTGCACATCTCTGGAATTTGGCACAACTATGATACCGCCCGGGTGCTGACCTGTGGTACGCTTAACACCTGTACAGCCTTTAAGGAGTCTTTCTACCTCGGCATTGGATACATACTCGCCCTTTGCTTCGAAATACTTTTTAACAAAGCCGTATGCAGTCTTCTCGGCAACTGTACCTATAGTACCTGCTCTGAACACATGGCTCTTACCGAAGAGCTCTTCTATATACTTATGCGCTCTGCCCTGATAGTCACCCGAGAAGTTAAGGTCGATATCGGGCTCTTTATCTCCCGAGAAACCAAGGAAGGTTTCGAACGGGATATCGTGACCGTCTTTTAACATGAGTGTACCGCACTCGGGGCAGATTTTGTCTTCCATATCGCAACCGCTACCCACAGAACCGTCGTTTATGAATTCCGAGTGCTTACACTCGGGACATACATAGTGGGGACAGAGCGAATTAACCTCGGTTATATCACTCATATATGCAACAAGTGACGAACCAACCGAACCTCGCGAACCAACCACATATCCATCGGAATTGGATTTACGAACAAGCTTCTGCGCTATAACATAGAGCACGGAATAGCCGTTGGATATTATGGAGTTTAATTCTACATCTATTCTGTCTTTTACAATCTGCGGTAGGTTCTCGCCGTAGATTCTCTGCGCCTTTTCGTAGGTACTCGAACGCAGGATTTCGTCCGAATTGGGTATTTCGGGCGGTGCTTTGTCGGGCGGAATGGGCATGATGCCCTCATCTATCATATCTGCAATCTTGTTGGTATTCTCTATTACCACTTCGCGCGCAAGACTGTCGCCGAGATATGCAAATTCTGCGAGCATCTCGTCTGTAGTACGGAAGTACAAGGGTGCCTGCTGATCGGCATCTTCAAAGCCCTGACCTGCCATAAGGATTCTTCTGTAAACCTCGTCCTCGGGATTTAAGAAGTGAACATCGCAGGTTGCTACCGTGAGCTTATTGGACTTTTTGCCGAGCTCTATTATGGTGCGGTTTATGTACTTTAAGTCCTCCTCGCTTTCCACTATGCCCTCTCTTAACATAAAGGCATTGTTTCCGAGCGGTTGAATTTCCATATAATCATAGAAGTTTATGAGGTTTCTTATGCCGTCATAATCCAGGTTGTAGGGGTTATCGAGAATTGTTCTGTACACCTCGCCCGCCTCACATGCCGCACCTACAAGAAGACCCTCGCGGTGCTGCTGAAGCACGCTCTTGGGCACTCTGGGGTGTCTGTGGAAGTAGTCAAGATGCGACTTGGAAATGAGCTTGTACAGGTTTTGCATACCTACCTGACTCTTTACAAGAAGTATGCAATGATATGTCTTTAAGGACTTGATATCTGCCTTGCCTGCAAGTGCTACATTGATATCCGAGATATCTGCTACGCCCTTTTCATCGAGTATTTTTAAAAGCTCTATAAATACCTCACCTGTTGCCGCCGCATCGTCTATTGCGCGGTGGTGGTTTGCAAGTTTAACCTGAAAATGCTTTGTGAGTGTATCGAGCTTGTAATTTTTGAGTCCCGAAAGAGTGCATCTTGCAAGCTCTAATGTATCTATGTATGTAAAGCCAAATTCCATGCCGTTTTCTTTGGCTTTTGTTCGTATAAACGAAGTATCGAAACTTGCATTGTGTGCTACAAGGTGTGCATCGCCTATGAATTCATAAAAATCCCTAAGCGCGCTGTCTATGGTAGGGGCATCCTTTACCATGTCGTCGCTTATACCCGTAAGCTCGGTTATAGCACGAGGTATGGGGCGCATGGGGTTTACAAATGTCTGGAAGCGGTCTATGATTTCGCGGTTTTTAACCTTGACCGCACCTATTTCGGTAATGGCATCCTTGTCGGAGCGAAGGCCTGTGGTTTCTATATCAAAAACTACAAATTCACTGTCAAAATCGCCTTTGCCGATACCATATACAACATTTGTGGTATCGTTTACAAGGTAACATTCTACACCGTATATTACTTTTATCTTGTCGCCTGCGGTATGCATAGCTTCGGGGAAGGACTGCACATTGCCGTGGTCTGTTACGGCTACTGCCTTGTGTCCCCATGCAATAGCATTTTTTACAAGGTCCTTGGCATCGGTCATACCGTCCATGGTACTCATCTTGGTGTGCATATGAAGCTCCACACGCTTGTCCTGCGCGTTATCCATTCTGCCCTTTATGCTTGTCTTTACCACAGAGCCTATCATTATTATATTTTCTTTGGCATAGGTATCGTACTGAACCTTACCCTTAACCTTGACACACATACCCTTGGATATCTTTTCAAGAGTTTTTTCTGCCTTGTTCTTGGCAAGGAATGCCTTGCAGGAATATGCACCGCTGTTATCGGCAAGTATAAACGAAAGAAGGGTCTTTTCGCTCTTTAATTCTCTGGTATCGAGGGTTATTATCTTACCCTCGGTTACTACCTGACCCATATCCTCTGTTATATCTTTAAGCTTTACGGGCACATCGGCACGAATGTCCTTACCCATTATTATGTCATCATCTGCAGGGGTGTCATCTACATCGAGCTTTTTGGGCGCAGCTTCCCTTACGGGGGGAGGCTCTATAGCAAGAGCACTGAGCTGCTCCTCGTAGAGCTTCTGGCGTTCTTCCTCGCTGGATTCATCCTTAAACACTACCTCAACATCTGCCTTGAGCTGAGCTTTGATAAGCTTTTTTATAGTTTCGGCGCAGTTTAGCACTCCGAGCATATCTACACCGTACATACAATGAATGGTAAACACACCGTCCGAATATTCCGCACGGCTGTTTAAGAAAAGATGACGCACTCCGCCTATGATTTCGTTTACATAGAAAACAAGGTTTTTGTAGTACACATCTATATCTATATCCTCTATGGAAAGGTTCTCGTATCTTATGCGAAGTATAAATTCACTAAGACCGTACCTTAAGCATACGGTCTTCTTGTATTCTTCTATTATGTCATAGGGTACAAGGTCGTAGGATACCAAAGTTACTTCCATAGAACGCTTTTCGGAATTAGCGTCGGTTTTGAATATGGTAGTATCCATAAGCTCCTTGGGTACTTCTATGTCCTTTATCAAATCTCCAAGTTTATAGGTTTGCATTACATTTCCTCACATAAGTTCTATTTCTTTCTTAAGTTCATAAAAGAGGGCTTCTTCGGGCACTTTTTTAATGATTTCGCCCTTTTTGAATATAAGCCCCTCGCCCTTACCGCCCGCTATGCCTATGTCGGCTTCGCGCGCTTCGCCGGGGCCGTTTACCGCGCAACCCATTACGGCTACGGTTATATCTTTATTTACTGTGGCAAGGTACTGTTCTACCTTGTTGGCAAGCTCTATAAGTCCTATACTTGTTCTTCCGCAGGTGGGGCAAGATACCATTGTGGGTATGCCCCCTCTAAGATCCAATGCCTTTAATATTTCCTTGGCTACATCTACTTCCTTTACGGGGTCATCTGTAAGCGAAACACGGATTGTATCGCCTATGCCGTCTTTAAGAAGTGAGCCTATGCCGATTGCAGACTTAACCGTTCCCGCAAGGAAAGTACCTGCCTCGGTAACACCAAGGTGAAGCGGATACGGACAAGTTTTATTCATAAGTCTGTATACATCTATAGTCTTATTTACATCCGATGCTTTAAGCGACACCACGATATCGTCAAAATCGTATTTAAGGAGCATATCTATGTGCTTATTGGCACTCTCCACCATGGCATCTGCTGTAGGTCCGCCGTATTTTTCAATAAGCTCTTTTTCTACAGAACCGCTGTTAACACCTATTCTTATAGGTACACCGTATTTTTTTGCGGTTTCGGCTACAAGGCGTACACCCTCTTCGCTTCCTATATTGCCGGGGTTTATACGAACCTTGTCTACGCCGTTTTCCATACTTTCCAGAGCAAGGCGATAATCAAAGTGTATATCTGCTACAAGGGGTATATGTATGCGCGACTTTATTTTTTCTATAGCCTTGGCAGCCGCCTTATCGGGCACGGCAACGCGCACTATATCGCAACCGCGCTCTTCCATGCGAAGTATCTGCTCTACTGTAGCATCAACATCGTCTGTGCGTGTATTGCACATGGATTGAATGGCGATTTGCTCTCCTCCGCCTATGTATATGTTACCAATTTTAACTTTCTTTGTCATGTCGGAAACACTCCCCAGAATATACTATATTTATTTTATCACATTTACCGGCATCAAACAAGAACAAAAGTAAATAAATTTTTAACAAAGTGTCAACATTTGGC
>JAZLCB010000201.1:0-2509 GCA_045614005.1 Clostridia bacterium | reverse complement strand
GAACGACATGGCTACGATCCGACTTTGTTATCAAGGCATATCGTGATGCGATAGATGCTTTCTTTGCTTCCGAGGGTGACTACAAGGTGGCAGAGTCCATCATGGAGGAGCTTACCAAGGTAAGCCACAGAGAATATACCAACGGCTTCTATTTCGGCAAACCTACCGAAAAGCATCAGCTCTATACAAGCAATACTTATATTCAGGAGTACACCATTGCCGCTGTGGCACAAACCACACAGAACGGTGTTACCATACTCGAACAGCGTAATAAATTTGAAAAAGGCGATGTACTCGAAGTAATAAATCCCAAGGGCGAAAACTTCAGCTTTACCGTTGGCGATATGTACGATGAGTGGGATAACCTCATAGAGAGTGCACCGCATGCACAAATGACAGTAAAGATTAAGCTTCCCAAAGAGGCTGAGGAGTTTGCACTTCTTCGTATGCTCAACAAAAATTACAAGCCCGAGGATATGTGATAATATGTATAGTATAGTAACAACTGTTTTGGAAATTTTAGGAACGATATCCTTTGCTATATCGGGAGCTCTTGTTGCCATAGGTCGCAAGCTCGACCTTTTCGGAGTACTGTTTTTAGGTTGTATCACGGCAACCGGAGGCGGTATGCTTCGAGATGTTCTTATAGGCAAGGTGCCTCCAAGTATATTTTCAAATTCAATTATTATAATAACTGCGGCAATAACATCTATACTTGTGTTTGTGGTTTCGTATATAAACAGAAAACACTTTTCAAAGTTTTCGCACAGGATAGAGAGTATAAACAATATATTCGATGCTTTGGGACTTTCGCTATTTACTGTACTCGGTACAGAAACAGTGTGTGCCGCAGGGTTTCATGACAAGGCGATTTTTTGCATACTCATGGGTATGATAACAGGCGTGGGTGGAGGTATTTTCCGCGATGTACTTGCCGACAAAACTCCCTATGTTCTAAAGAAGCATGTGTATGCTTTAGCTTCGCTTTGCGGAAGCGGGGTTTACTATTTTGTGCATCCCGTTATCGATGGAATGGTAGTTCCTGCCGTAATTGCAATGGCATTGGTCTTTGCTATAAGAATGCTTGCAACAAAGTATCTGTGGCAGCTTCCCAAGATAGAATTGGAGGAGGATAAATGAAAAAGATATCATTTATTGTGCTGATACTGGCTTTGTGCTTTTCGGGTTGCAGTGAAGATAAACAGAGGAAGGAAGAAAGCTCATATAAATCCCGATTTAAAACCGAAAGCATTATAACCATGTCCGACGATAGAATAGAAATAGATGGCAAGAAGCTTACTGAAAAGAGCGGAGATGTATTTATAAGTAACGACATAATATATTACGAAAACAGACAGAACTATGACAACGGCAATCCCTACGGCGAAGGTACAGAAGCTGATATGCACACCGCGGAAGAGGCGGCATCGCATAGGGTAATAAATATTACCCGAGGCGGTACCTACCGTATTACGGGTAAGCTATCAAAAGGACAGATACGCATAGACCTTGGCGAGGATGCCAAGGAGGATTCCGATGCTGTAGTAGAGATTATCCTGGACAACGCAGACATAAACTGCACTGTTGCTCCTGCCATACTGTTTATGAATGTTTATGAATGTGATGAAGATTGGAGCACCGATACTGCAAAATCAGATGTGGACACCTCCAAGGCAGGTGCTGTTCTTGTCACCTCAGACGGAAGTGAAAATAACATACATGGCTCGTATGTTGCAAAGATATATAAGGATAACGGCAAGGAGAATAAACTTTGGAAACAGGACGGTGCCATATATTCGTATATGTCGATGAATGTCTTTGGAGGAGGCACCCTTAACTTAAATGCCGAAAACGAGGGTATTGATACAGAACTTCACCTTACGATAAACAGCGGAAATATAAACATTTTTTCACAAAATGATGGCATAAACACCAATGAAGACGGTGTTTCCGTCACAACCATAAACGGCGGTAATCTAAATATACTTGCAGGACTTGGTGCAGAGGGCGACGGTATTGATTCTAACGGCTGGCTCGTTATAAACGGAGGTAACGTGGTATCGAGTGCCAAGCAGATATCCGATTCGGGCCTTGACAGCGACATGGGTTCCTTCATTAACGGCGGAACAGTTGTTGCGTTGGGTTCTGCTATGGATTGGCCTGAGAGCGATTCAAATCAGGTTGCCATTAATCTGCAGTTTGCACAGGAGCAGAGCATCAAAGATTCTATTAAGGTAATGGATGAAAACGCCAATACTGTCTTTAGTTTTAGGCAGACAGATGACAATATTGCAATCACAGACCGCGGTTTTACAGGCGCTGTAGTATCATGTCCTGATTTTAAAACGGATGCAAAATACACACTTTATTCGGGCGAAAATCAGCTTGGTTATTACGGCACAGATATGCCGTTTGGAGGTATGCACGGCAAACCTCCCATGATGCCGGATGACGGCAAAACAACTCACGGATTTGAAGGCAAAAAACGACCTGAGCATGACGGAGTACC
>JAZLCB010000200.1:0-5101 GCA_045614005.1 Clostridia bacterium | reverse complement strand
ACTGTGGATTTTTGGTGCGGAAAGTGCAGTTGGGCTGACGCCCTACAAACTTGACAATCCAAAAAGACATGATTTTTAACGCTTGCAGAGCGTGCTCAGTTCGAATCCCCGACGGTTAACCTGAACGGAGTTGTCCGAACTGGTTTTGGAATTGCAAATTTCAGATATAATTTCGTTAAAATGCTCGGAAATAAAAAGTACGCCGAGAGGTGAAGTTCGCACAGAACAAAAGGCAAAATAAAAACGAAACCATCGCAAAAAATGCGATGGTTTCTGCTTGTTTATTGAAAAAGGCTGACGATATGTTGCCTTTGGGCAACTCGATATATTTGCTACGCAAATTCGATATAATATAAATTCCTTATTCTCGTCGCGAAGCGACATATCGAGCCAAAAGGCATATCGTGTACAAAGTACATATCGAAAATTCCGTAGGAATTTATATCGCTGCCGAGTGCCCTTGGGGCTACTCGGCAATAACATCCCATCAAAGCATATCGGGGTTACATACTACTATACCCTTGATATAATCTGCGGGCTTGTTTTCAAGTGTAGCAAATGCAGTATTTATGTCCTTAAGGTCAAAGCGGTGCGAAACGAGCAGGTCGTTATTTATCTTTCCGCTGTTTATAAGAACTGTACCGCGCTTTAAATCATCCTCGGGATCGAGGGAGAGTGCGGGGGAAGCACCGTAGAGTGTTATACCCTTTAAGAAAATGGGAGAGAAGTTAAATTCCTTTGCGTTTCTCTCGTGAGAGCTCATGAGGATGAGTCTGCCCTTTTCTCTTAAGTATTCAGCTGCAGTATTTAACACTTCGGGAACACCTGTACCTTCGATTATGAAGTCTGCCATAGCACCGCCTGTAATTTCGGCAACCTTTGCATATGCATCTTCGTTTCTGGAGTTTATAACGTGTGTTGCACCGTGCTTCTTTGCAATTTCGAGCTTCTTGTCGTCTATGTCTATTGCAATAAGGTTAGAAAGTGAACCGCCTGCAAGAGACTGTATACACCACTGTCCCATAGCACCGCAACCAAGGATTACACCTGTGTCGCCTACACGGGGAGCAGCAGCGGTAAGAACTGTAGAAATACACTTAATGGGCTCGCCCATAGCGTTTTCGTACTTAACTTCGGGTTCTACCTTGTAGCACATGCATTCTTTTGCTACATTGTACTCGCCAAAACCGCCGTATTCGTAGGAGGTTACTTTGTCACCAACTTTGAATCTGGTTACGTTTTCGCCTACTTCAACTACAAGACCGCTCCACTCGTGACCGAGAAGTGCGGGATATTCGGAGTACATTCCGCCGTTTGATTTCCAGAAGTTTAATTCCCAGTTGCAAAGACCGCAGATAGCCACCTTTATAAGGAGTTCGTCTGCTTTGGGCTTTAAGTCAACTTCCTGTATTGTAAATTTACCTTTTTCGGTAAGATATGCGCGTTTTGTCAGCATGGTTGTTTCTCCTCTTATCTCTTGAACATTACGTCCTTTTCATACTGTCTTAAATCTGTAAGCCACTGTTCGTTTGTGGGGATACCCTTTGTCATGCAGTAGTATTCCCATACAGCATTGGAAGGTAAGCACTTGAATTCATCCATAAGTGCAAGACGAAGTGTGAAGTCCTTGTTGTCTTCAGCTTCGTGGAGCATGTGAACGGGTTCGAGCATAGCAGAAAGGAGTGCCTTCTTTGTAGCTCTTGTACCGATTGTCCATGCAGCAACTCTGTTTATGGAAGCATCGAAGTAGTCTGTACCGATAAATGCATTGTCAAGAACACCGCAACGAACGATTTCTCTCATCATGTTGTTTGTCTTTTCGTCGTTTACAACTACGTGGTCACTATCCCAACGGAGACCTCTTGTAAGGTGAGCCATGAACTTGTCGGAGAATACCATAACTGCAGAAATCTTATCTGCAACGTTTTCTTCGCAATGGAAGTGTCCGAGGTCGAGGTTCATGATTGTGTTACCGATGCCGTTTGCTCTTGCATGGCCGTGGTAGGAGAGGTAGAAGTCGTTAGAACCTACTGTGTATTCTTCAACACCTACAGCAAAGAGCTTGGGCTCTAATGCATCGTATACATGGTCTGTGGACATTTTCTTCTTGGAGAAAATCTTATCAAAAGAGTCCTTCATAAGCTCTCTGTACTTCATACGGTTTGCAGGCATATCCTTCATACCGTCCTGTACCCATGTGTTGTATACACAAACCTGACCGAGTTCTTTACCAATGTATTCTGCAATTTCTCTTGCAGCCTGCATGTGGCGTACCCAGAAAGCACGGATTTCGTCGTTGGGGTTGGATATTGTAAGACCGTCTGCAGCCTTGTCGTGGGAGAAGGTTGTAGCGTTCATATCAAGACCTACGCCGTGTTCTTTAGCCCATTTAACCCAGTTTTCGAAGTGTCTGGGAGCATATTCGTCACGGTCGATACCTGCTTCGTAGTTTTCGCCGTAGCTGGAGTGAAGGTTAACCTTTAATGCACCGGGAATGTAAGAAAGGCACTTTTCAAGGTCCATTCTGTATTCCTGGGGGTTACGGGGTCTGCCGGGGTAGTTACCTGTAACCATAAGACCGCCGCTTGCGCCTGCGCCCTTGGGTTCAAAGCCTACGATGTCGTCGCCCTGCCAGCAGGGGATGGATACGGGTACTGTGTCGAATTTTGCAAGTACCTTTTCTACATCTACGCCATAGGAAGCGTAGGTTTCTTTTGCGCTTTCAAAAGCTTTCATAATTCTCTGTTCGTTTGACATTTTTTAGTCCTCCAAATCTTCAAATTTTATATTACTGCCTGTTATACCTACATAAGCGCCGTTCTTAGCTTCGTCAGCTTCGGCGTGCGCCATAAACCACTTGTTTGCACCAAGACACATTTTGTCCTGATCGTCTTTAACTTCAAATTCAACCTTGGGGCCGTTTGTTCCGCGGGGGAGTACACAAATCATTCTGTAGCCGTCCTCGTGTACATTGAGGGGTGCATAGTGAAGTGTAGTGCCGTAGAGCTCTACTCCTGTACCGCCGGGGATGAGGAACGCTTCGCACTTGGAAGAATCGTACTTGCCGTCCACTATATCCTGCTGCATACCGAGAAGCACTATTACATCGTTCATAGGGATGTTGTATTCGCTGCTCTTGTGGTACTCAAGTCCGTTCATAAGTCTTGCTCTTCCGCTTACATAGCCGAGCTGTACGGGCATTGCACCAAAACCGCGGATTTCCATTTCCTTAGCTGCAGCGCAGTTTTCGAGTGATTCCAAGGATGCTACATAGTCTATTCCTGCATCGGGCATAGGTACTTTCTTCAAGTTTTCAAAAAGTTCGGTGTAGTCATAGCCTGTAAGTACAAAGCCGTACTTTTTGAATCTTTCGTCATGAATACTGTAAACTTTCATCATATTACCTCCTTATAAGTTCCGCATTTTAAATCAAAGCATCTGCCGTTTAAGTCGACATGAGCTGTTGTTTCGGGTGGGATTTTGATTTCGGCTTCTATACCGTTTTCGGTTCTGTGCCAGTTAATTGCAATTTCGCCGTATTCGCTTTCGAGCGAGAATTCCACAAAATCAAGTTCGGGAGCAAAATATGGCTTAAGGTCAAATTCCTTGTATCCGCCTTTGCTCTTAAGACCGGCAAGGCCAAATGTAAACCATGCATCTGCCGAGGAGAATGCGGTGTGGTTTTTAGAACCGTTACCTTCCCATGTTTCCCAGAGGGAGGTAGCACCGCTTTTCACCATGTTTCCAAAGCTCGGATATTCGGTACAGAGCATCATTTTGGTTGCTACATCGTTTCTGTCGTATTTGTCGAGCATACGGAGCTGGAAGCAAGTTCCTGCAAGTCCTGTCTGGAAACGGTAGCCGTTTTCTTCAAGAGATTTTATGGTGTTATTTAACACTTCTTCTTTGCTTTCTTCGGGCACTATGTCAAGGTAGAGAGGAAGAATGTTGCTTCCCTGCTCGCCTGTAGCATAGTTGCCGTTTTTAAGAAGTGTACTATTTAATGCCTTTACAGAGCTTTCTCTTCTCTCGGATATCCACTTGTCGGGTGTTATGCCTATGATTTTTGCAATATCAAGATAGATGTTGCAGCAATGGATAAAGTAGAAGGTGTTTACAAGCTCGGAGGGAATCTTGATTTCGTCTAAGTGGGGCTCGCTCCATGGGTACTTACTGGGCATGCACCACTCACCGAGACACCAGCTTCCGGGCTGTTCAAATGTTACGAGATTATCTTCCTGACGGGTTATAAGATACTCAAGCCATTTCTTGATGTGGGGTTCTGCCTTTACGAGTATGTCGGTATCTCCGTACTGGTTGTAGATGTTCCAGGGAACTATGGCAACAGCACTTCCCCAACCGTGACCGCCTGCACCACCGCAGAAGGGAGCTGTGTGAGGAACAAAGCCTGTTTCAAGATCCTGTGCATCAAATATATCGTTTACCCACTTTAAGTACATTTCGTGCGAATGGAAGTTTGTAAGGACAGACAGCGAGGAGAGCTGACCGTCACCTGTATAGCCGAGACGCTCTCTGTGAGGGCAGTCCATAGGCATACAGCCGTGGGTGTTTGTAAGCTGAGTATTTAAGGATATTTCGTGTACCTTGTTTAAGATATCCGAAGAGCATTTAAACTTTGTACGCGGTTTTACATCTGTGCATACATAGTGCACCTTAACATCCTTTATGGTTACGCTTTCGGGTGCTTCTATAGTAAAGTATCTGAAGGTGTGCCATACAAAACGGGGCACATATACTTCGTCACCGTTTCCGCTGAGTATTACGGTATCGGACTGAATCTGTGTTTTGTCCGATTCCTCGTAGCCTACGGTAGATGTGTAGTCGAGCTTGCCGTCTGCACCGATATCTTCGGAATAGGAGATTTTGATTTTGTCGCCCTGTTTTCCGCATACGGTTATTTCGGCAAAGCCTGTCATGCACTTTGCAGAGTCATATATTCCATTTTCAAATGTAGGAATGTATGTTTCAAGAATTCTGTCGGGAGGGCAGAGCTGAAGCTTCGGCTCTCCTGTGGGAATGCTTGCGTATTTTACCGCCTTTTCCTCGGTGCAGTCTACATTAAAGTCATAAACCTCACCGT
>JAZLCB010000199.1:0-1695 GCA_045614005.1 Clostridia bacterium | reverse complement strand
TTTCGTCACCATTTAAAAGTTTCTCTCTCATAAAGTTTATCAGCTTGCCGAATACTTCACGCATTTCTACTATAGAATAATCATTCTCGGCAGCAAACTGCTTTACGATATCACTAGATGTAAGTCTCATTTTTGTTTCTCCTTTGACTTGATTTTTAAACTTAGTTAGATGGGGCTATGTTATATATTCCCTCATAATTTTCCTTTGGATTTCCCTTATGTGAAATAGAAACTACCCCAAATATGGGGGAGTTGTGACAAACCCCCCTATATTTCGAGGAATTTAAAATACTAAAAACCCTTATAGATATTAGGTTTTTAAAAATTTAAAGCGATTTTTTTGTTAAGGTCACATTTGGCTCCGAATCTTGCGAACATTCTCGGCATGAAGTTTTCTGCGATGTTCTGCCTGACATTCAGGACACCTCGTCTGATTGCGCCCTTTGCTTTTAGTAACAAAGTGTTTACCACACACAATGCACACCTTGTCCACAAGTCCTGCATTGCTCACACATGCCTTGCATAATCCACGCTCGTTAGATATGCAAAGCTTCCCGCACACCTTGCAATGCTTATACTTGTTATGGTTGGCACGAATGTTTTCGCATATAACATCGCCAAATACACGCCACAAAGAAGCCTTGCGCTTAGTTCGGTAACTGCCGAAATAATACACAATCAGTTTGTCCACAACTTCATAGATATCCGAGCCATCCTCCAACATCATCTGCCTAATCAGCATATTGGCATAATTATCAGCACCATACTCCTCTTTAACATCCTTATCATCGACGGTGTAAAGTGTAGGGGATGAGTTATATCCAACAAAAGATTTAACAATCTCGACAAATTTATCACCGCACTCCTGCACACCATTCACGGGCGCGTTCATTGGACTATGCATCAATGTGTGATAATCAAACTTATCGATACCCGCGAAGTGATAATCAAGTTTTCGTACAGGAATTATATCATGCAACCGATTGATGACGCTGTTATTAGTTGGCTCTACCTGTTCGCTGTTCTTATCTTTTACCCATTTAAAGAAATAAGGTACTTTGGGCTTGGTATATCTTTTAATTTGCTCATCCACATTGTCTGGGCGAACGGGCTTAAATAGTGTCTTGGCATAATCTACGGAAAAATTAGCCTCCATCGTCAACAGTTTAACGACTTCTATATCAGGGTCGGCACTATTCCAAGCTTTAGTGATGTAGTTGCTGATAACTCCGATGTTGGTTCCTGTATAAGCAGTTACCATACCCTTATAGATGGCTTCATTGTCTATGGTATGAGCGCCCGCCTTAGCCATAGGATAATAAAGCGGCACAACATCCTGCATATTTCGTTTGGCTACACGCACCAAAGTTGGTTCTGCACAGACAAGAAGCTTGTCCCCATCGCAATCGAACATTAAAATCTTGCTTACGCAATCGTGAACACTTGTGTAAATAGCACGAGTCTTATACCAACGACGCAATTCTCCGTCCGTACCGCAAACATTCGTCCGCACAGCATGCTCTCGATACAAACTCGGGGAACGCAAGCAGTCAAGTTCTTGGTTCTTAAATAAATCACAATACACTTCTCCATTTTTGAGAAGTCCGTCAGCATCCTTATATCCCAAGAACAAGTTTTCACAAAACGCATACATATCGGGAACTACGAATGTGTATTTACCATGAAGATTGAGTT
>JAZLCB010000198.1:0-2436 GCA_045614005.1 Clostridia bacterium | reverse complement strand
TAAAAAGCAGACCATATGGTCTGCTTTTTATTTATTACACAAGATATTTCATAAACTCTCTTACCTTGCCGTCAAAATGGAGTATCATGTCCGCAACCTCACGGATTTGTTCTTGCGGTTTTCCGCATGATGTGCAAAGCTCTGTAAATTTGTTTTCAAAATCCTCCTGCGACATAGGAAGCTCGGGTTCTCCAGGCGAATAATCTGCCTGATATGTATACTTTTTGCCGTCTTTGGTAGTAACAATAGAACGCGCGGCACGCTTTAGCGGTACCCACGAAGTCATCTCCTCATCGGCAGTCACGCTTACAAGCTGTGTGAGGCGCAAAATATCGGAGTCGTTAATATTCTCCTCGGAAAAAGAATCCACACCTATCTTGCCGGTTTTGAGTGCGAGACCTATACAAAACGGTGTGGACATCTTACCTGCCACGACACCCGGAATTTCGGTATGCTCATGCCCTTTTACACCCTGTCCGTACATCTGCACGCTGATGTCTGTAATATCATTTAAATCTATATTATTATCGCCTACGGCACGAACAGTAGCATACACCGGAGCGTGAGTATGGCGACAGCTTGCATACGGCTTGTGATATCCTCCGCAAATATTGTATGAATCATCGGCTTCGAGTGTGAGTACAGACGTGTCATACACCTCGCACGCGCTATGGAGGAAACCAAACTTACCGAGCATTGGGTCGTATGGCCCTCTGAAGCCTGCAGAAGCTATGTATGCACAGGTAACTCCATCGTGTGCGGCACGACCTACATTAAAAGGCTTCATAGTGGAAACATTTTCCATCATTTCGTTAATACCGCCTGCCGCCGAACACGAAGCGGCAAGAGTTGCCTTAAACAGCTCCTTGTCAAAATCCAAGGCAGCGGCAACACCCATGGCTGCGGCAACTGTACCTGCCGTACCCGAAGAATGGAATCCGCGGTTTCTGTGACTTGGCTGAATACAACGGCCAAGTCGTATACCTGCCTCGTAGCCGATAACAATACCGCGAATGACATCATCCATGGATAAATTTTCTTTTTCGCAAACTGCAAGAACTGCAGGAATTACCGTAGAGCCAAGATGCACCGTAGAAAAACGATGTCCGTCGTCAAAATCGTACGCGTGTCCGCTGATTCCGTTGCACAAGGCGGCATTCTGCGGGGTGGAGCGTCTACCCATACCTATTACGGTTGCTTCATCTCCGCCAAAAGCATCAAGATATTTACTAAGCTTTTCGCCCTGCATGACAAGACCTGCAATGATAGTGCCTATCTCGTCCATAAGGCACAATCGTGCCACGCGCACTACCTCTTCGGGGAATGTGCGTGTTTTTAATGTATATAGCGTTTCTACAAAACTGTCGGTAATGTTCATACCTCTTCCTCCTTGGCTTTCTTCACAAGGTGCATTGCTTCTTTCCAGGTTTTGGGGCGGTATGTGCCGAGTTTTTCTTTAAGATTAAGTTTGCCTATTTCGTGAAGCTTTTCTGCTCCTGCCTTGGCAACTCCTGCCGAAAGTCCCCACTGTTCCATCATCTCTGCCGCCATGGCAAGCTCCTCGGAACGGCGTGCGGCATGGATAACACCACCACAGGTACGACCTGTCATACCCGATACAAAATCTTTCTCGTCCATTGTTTTGGCAAGCGATGCCATGATATAGTCCTCTACACCGTAATGTACGGCAGCCTCGAGCATTTCGAATGCACATGCAAGATGTGCCTTGGTGTACACACTGCGAAGCATCTTTATGGCACATGCGCTTCCGGGTTCGCTACCCACAACCTCGGCATTGACACCGTAGGGCACTAGTGCATCGTATGCCGCTTGAGCTCCGTTACCTGCAAGAACAAGCGGTGTTTTGTGACGATACTTGGGTACTGTATCCAAAAGTGCACCATCGGCAAACTGAACACCTGTATCCTTTATGATATTCCACACATCCTCCATAACCTTTGGCGATGAAGAAGATGCATCCACATATATATGATTTGGTGTAAGATAAGCTTTGCATTGTTCTGCCACCGCAACCGATGCAGATGCAGGTGTAAGACACATAACAACATCGCATATGCCAAAGAGTTTTTCGATGGATTCCACGCGCTGAGCTACCGACTCTTCATCCTTAAAGTCCTGCCAATGTCTGTGCCATGCATACTGTTCCTGTAAGCCCTCTTCCTTTAAGGCTTCGGCAATCACCTTTGCCGCTTCGCCATAACCTATATATCCTAATTTCATTTTTTAATCCTCCATAATATACTGATACGGATCGTCTTTTATACCATACTGTTCGCAAGCTTCGCAAAGCTCTGTAAACGCACCGCGTCCCATCTTGATACCGTGTACACGGTTGTATTGTGCACGCTCTGCTTCGAGCTCGCCGGGGACATATATTTTGTCTGTGCCGGGGGCTTTGTCAGCCTCGCGAAGTTC
>JAZLCB010000197.1:0-5401 GCA_045614005.1 Clostridia bacterium | reverse complement strand
CCCATCAAGGATATAAAGACAATGATATATGCGTTCTTTGAGCTTTCCACACGCATGGACAATGTAAGACTCCATATAATGGGCGGTGTGGATGACGAGGACTATGCCGAGGAGTGCAGACAGCTTATAACAAGTCTTGGTATAGACGACAAGGTTATAATGCCCGGACGAGTAAATGTGGTAGAGTATTTTGAAAAATTGGATTTTACCATACTTACCAGCATTTCCGAGGGTCAGCCACTTTCTGTACTCGAGTCCTTTGCGGCGGGCAGACCGTGTGTTACTACGGATGTGGGCTGCTGCAGAGAGCTTCTTGAGGGGAGTCCCGGCGATAACTTTGGTATAGCAGGCTACTGCGTACCACCCATGCAAAGAGAAAAACTTGCAGACAAAATGGAAATTTTGTGCGAATCAAGAGAACTCAGACTCAAAATGGGCGAAATAGCCAAGAAAAGAACAAATGAGTATTACAGATATCCCATAATGATAGGTAAATACAAAAATCTGTACAAGGAGGTAGAGGAGAGTTGGCAGGCATAGGTTTTGAACTTAAAAAGCTTTTCCAAAAAAAGGGAATCTTAAATTCCGTAAAAGCATACGGCTATGCGAGTGTTATTTGCTCGGGCCCCATGCTTTTGGGTGTAATTTTGCTGCTCGGAATTATGTTTTTGTGCAGTCGCTTCGGCGTAGATACCCACAAAAGAGAGCTTCTTATATGCATGATAACCTATACGCTTCTTGCCTCTATTATGGCCACGGCACTTTTTAACATGGTCATAACCCGATTTACCGCTGACATGCTCTACGAAGAAAAAAAGAGCGCCGTGCTTCCGTCGTTTTGGGGAAGCAGTGCTCTTATGATGACCATAGGAAGCCTCCTTTGGGTAATCTTTTTGATTTTTTCGGGAGCCAATATTACATGCTGTGTTCTTATGTTTATTTTTTTCAACGAGATGATAATAGTTTGGAACGCCATGGGATACCTTTCGGCAATAAAGGATTATAAAGGCATCTTCCTTTCGTACCTTGTTGCAATAATCATAATACTGGTACTTAGCTTTGTGCTTACACTTATTTTCCGGAGTTATGTTATAGAAATGATGCTTCTCTCCGTTACTGTGGGCTACGGAGTTATGGTTATATGGAATCTTGTTTTACTTCACAAGTATTTCCCGCGGTCGGATGTGGGAGCCTTTGTATTTTTGCACTGGATGGACGAGTACCTCTATCTTGCGCTTACCGGATTTTTTGTAAACCTTGGTATGTTTGCTCACCTTGTTATAATGTGGTTTAGCAAACTCGGAGTAAAGGTGCACGGTCTTTTCTACGGTGCTCCCTCGCACGATGTGCCTGCACTTTTGGCTTTTATGACCACGCTTGTTACAACCGTTAATTTTGTGGTGTCGGTAGAAGTTAATTTTTACGGCAAGTACCGAAATCACTACAGCCTTTACAACGACAAAGGCACAATAAAGGATATACTTCAGGCAGAAAAGGAAATGCTCGATACCCTGAAGACCGAAATGCTGTACACTGCTATAAAACAGCTTTTGTGCACAGCCATGTTTATAGCGGCAGGCGGATTCTTGCTGGATGTACTTCCTCTGGGATTTAACGAAATAACAAGAGGATATTTCAGAACGCTCACCGTAGGCTATGGTATTTATGCCGTAGGCAACATGACAATGCTTATACTTTTGTACTTTACAGACTACAAGGGAGCGTTTTTTGCCACGGGCATATTTGCAGCAAGCTCCATAGTGCTTACGCTTATGTCACTACTGTTTCCGCAGGTGTACTACGGATTTGGATTTTTGATTTCTTCCATGGCGTTTTTTGCAGTGGCTATATACAGACTCGATTATTTCACCAAGCGACTTCCGTACTATATCCTTGCTGTGCAACCGCTTGTCAGCGAGGATAAATCGGGAGTATTTACAAAAATGAAAGTGTTTCTTGAAGATAAAATGGAGGTGGGCAAGAAATGAAAAAAGCCGTTAAATTTATCTCACTTGTGCTGGCTTTGTGCATAATATTTGCAGGGTGCGGTACAGCTGAGCAGACAGAGATATCCAACAAGGTAGCTGTTGAAGATGTGTATGACATGGAATACAAGCTTCGCGATAAGGATGCACTCTATACCATGTATGAACCCGAGGATGTAGTTACCATGTATCTTACGGTATCTACAGGTAACGAGGGCGAGAGAACAAACCACACCTGGAGCGAAATAAACACATATTCCGTATACGATTATGAGGATATGGGAGTAGAGCGTTACAGAGTAGAGGGTCTGCTTCAGATAGGCGACGAAACAGGACCGCTTCCCGGTGAGGTTGGCTATGGTCAGGTATCTCCAAACTGTACCATACAAATAAGAGGACAAACCTCAAGTAAACAGCCTGTAAAGAACTACAAAATAAGTCTTAAGGACAACAAAGGCACATGGATGGGAAACACCTCCATTCCTCTTAACAAGCATGTAAATGAAGGTCTCAGATATAGAAACAAGATGGCATACGACCTTATTGCCGACATCGAGCAGATGATGGGACTAAGAACAAGATTTGTTCATTTGTATGTAAAGGATACCACCGAGGGCGGAAACGGCAGATTTACCGACTACGGTATATATACCTATGTAGAACAGCTCAATAAGAAAACACTCAAGGCACACGGTCTTGACAACAACGGACATCTTTATAAAATAAATGAATTTGAATTTTACAGATACGAAGATGTCATAAAGCTTAAAGAGGAGCCCGACTTCGACGAGGCGGCATTTGAAAAGCTTATAGAAACAAAGGGTAGTGATGATCACAGCAAGCTTATAGCAATGCTTAAGGATGTAAACGACTTTTCAAAGCCAATAGAAGACGTCGTGGCAGAGCACTTTGATATGGAAAACATATGCTACTGGATGGCATTTCACATACTTGTGGGTAATGCCGACACCCAGAGCCGAAATGTGTACATATATAGTCCCTTAAATCTTAACAGATGGTACTTTATAACCTGGGATAACGACGGTATGCTTGCCAAGGCTGAGTATGATGTTTTAAAAAGAACAACCTACTCCGAGTGGGAAAAAGGCGTAAGTAACTATTGGGGTAATGTACTGCTCCAGAGACTTTTAAAGAGCGAAAAATATCGTGATGCACTCGACAAGGCTATAGATGACCTCAAAAAGAATCACCTTACTCACAAAAAGGTAGATGCTCTTTCCAGGAGATACGCTTCCATAGTAAAACCCTATGTGTACAGTAATCCCGACATACTTCACCTGCCTCTTACATCGGCACAGTATGATACTGTTGTAGGAAAGGTGGCAGATGAAATAGACTATAACTACAAGCTCTACAAGGAGTCACTCAAAAAGCCTCTGCCCTTCTATATAGATGCACCGCAGAAAAAAGGCAACAACAAGCTTATTCTTTCGTGCCAAAGCTCGTTTGATTTCAATGCAGAGCCTCTTACCTACGATATAACACTTGCAAGAGATATGAATTTTAATAATGTTATCTTGGAGGAAAAAGACCTCACTCTGCCCGTGGTAGAGTTGGATATGCTCCCCAAAGGACAATACTTCTTAAAAGCAACGGTTAAAAACAAGAGCGGACTTACTCAGACGGCATTTGACTATTACTTCGGCGACCTTGGTAAACTCTACGGCGTTAAGTGCTTCTATGTAGATGCCAAGGGCAACATAGTGGAGGATATATATGAAGACTGAGAGATACCGAAACGAGTGGAAATATCTTATAGACACAGCTCAGAAGGAGCTTGTGTGTAAACGACTTTCGCCCTATCTTCAGCTCGATAAACACGCCAAAAACGGCGGGTATATGATACGAAGTCTATACTTTGATGATTACTATCAATCGGCATATGAGGAAAAGGACGCAGGTGTTCTTAAAAGAAAAAAGTACAGAATACGAATATACAATTGCTCCGACTCAAGCATTAAGCTGGAAAGAAAGAAAAAGTACGGAAGTTATATATTCAAAGAGGCGGCAAGCCTCACCCGCGACGAGGTATACAAGATTTTAAACGGCGACTACGAATTTCTTTTAAAGAGCGATAAGAATCTTTTAAGAGAATTCTATGTGGAATGTGTGTCCAATGTTATGCGACCAAGGACCATTGTCGATTATGACCGTGAGCCGTGGATTTCGGACGAGGGTACGGTGCGCATAACCTTTGATATGGATGTAAGGGCAGCCGTGGGAAGCTTTGATATATTTGACCCCACACTCCCCACGCTGGATGTTTTGGATCCGGGCAAGTGTGTTATGGAAGTAAAGTTTACAGAGTTTCTTCCGCAGGCTATTCGCGAGGTCCTTCCCGACAGGGCATCGGAATTTACAGCTGTATCAAAGTACGTTTTGTGCTATGAAAAGACAGAATACATGAATGCGTTTGCAAAATACTGGTATGAAAATTAAAAGGAGATAAATCATGAGTGTTCAGGATGTTATAAAAAAATCAATACTCGAATCGGGTGCATTTGACGGGCTTAGCTTTGTAAACATTGCTCTCGGTATTATTACAGCCATTTTAATAGGTAGTGTTATATACTTTACCTATCAGAAGTTCTATACAGGTGTTATTTATTCCAGAAGCTTTGCCGTAACACTTGTGGGCATGACAATCATGACCGCGGTTATAACGCTTGCCATAAGTACCAACATAGTTATATCTCTTGGTATGGTAGGTGCGCTTTCTATTGTTCGTTTCAGAACGGCAGTAAAGGACCCCTTGGACCTTTTGTATCTTTTCTGGGCCATAACTTCGGGTATAGCTTCGGGTGCAAATATGTATCTTTTGGTGCTTATAGCTGCTATAATCATGGTAGTTATTATCATAATTTTCAGCAAGCATCAGTTAAAGGGCAGAATCTACATAGCAGTTATACACTATGTATCGGACGAAGCGGGCGACAATGTAATCCGTTCGTTTGGTAAGATGAAATACTTTATAAAATCCAAAACCGTAAGAAAAGATATTGTAGAAATGGCAGTAGAGGTTTATTGCAAAAACAATGATACCTTCTTCCTTGAAAAAATAATAGATGTTGAGGGTGTAAATGATGTTACCCTTATACAGTACAACGGAGAATATCACGGTTAAAACAGTTTAACCTGAACGGAGTTATCCGAACTGGTTTTGGAATTGCAAATTTCAGATATAATTTCGTTAAAATGCTCGGAAATATGTTCAATATTCCCTGTGCTTTTGCCTCATTCTATCTAAAATTTGCTAATTCGAAAATTCTTTGAACCTCCAAGCCTTGAAAATCTGTGTCTTTTCGAGGCGGAAGTTTTTGACAATACGAGGTATGGCGAAAACTGACAACAAAGAAAAGCACTATTTTCAAGGCTTAGAGGCTAGTTCGGATAGC
>JAZLCB010000196.1:0-2449 GCA_045614005.1 Clostridia bacterium | reverse complement strand
CATGCGAGGCGTGTATATCGACGGCAAAAAGACAGCTCCTGCCAAAGCGGAGGTAGTAGAACACAGACGAAACACCTCACTTGTGCGTATATGTATTCACGAGGGCAGAAACCGCCAGATACGAAAGATGTGCGATGCCGTAGGTCACAGCGTAATAGCATTAAGACGCGTTGCGGTAGACGGCATAGAAATAGGCAATCTTGAGGTCGGCAGATGGCGTCACCTCACAAGAACAGAGGTAGAAAGGTTGAGAAGATAGATGCTTACTATTAAATTAGAAGAAAATCCGCAAAATGCCCTTTCTGAAATGGGCATCACCATAGATGCCGACAGCTTTGTTATGACAATGCGCGATGGCGATGAGCTTATGGGCATAGGCGTAATGAAGCTCTTTTATGAGTGTGCCGAGCTTTGCGGTGTTTATATTAAAAAAGAATTTAATGATTTTTCGCTAAACTACGGCATGGGCAAGTCGCTCCTTAATGCCATAGACCTAAGAGGTATAAAAAATGTCTATTCGGACAATGCCGATATGGAAGTGCTTTTAAAGTCGCTTAAATTCAAGAAATATGAGGATTGCGAAGTGCCCGAAGAGATAGGAAATCACCTTTATTATTTAAATTTAACAGGCTATTTCGATGCAAATTGTTAAATTTGCATAAAGGAAAAAAAGGAAATATGTAGAAATACTCAAATAAGGGTAAAATTTGAGTGTTGACAAAGATAGCGTCAACGCTCGTTTACGGCGTTAATACACAATCTGCGAAAGGAGGACAAAAAATGCAGACAGCTTTTACATGTATCATGGGTATAGTTACGGTGTTTGTAGGACTTATAGCTCTTATAGCAATTACCATGGCAATGAGTGCTGTTATAAAGCTCATATCCAAACCCAAAGCAAATTCATCGGAGGCAGTAAGCCCCGCATCGAATAATGCACCTATAGCCAACAAACAGGAAATTATTGCAGGTGTTTGTGCAGTAATCGCAGAAGAACTCGGTACAGATGTATCAAATATCAAAGTAGTATCATTTAAAAAACTTTAATTTAAAATTTCAAAGGAGAATTGTTATTATGAAAACTTACAAGGTAAATGTAAACGGAACAGAATATGCTATTTCTATAGAACTCATGAGCGAAGAAGAAGCTCAGGCTGCAAAGACAGCGCCCAAGGCTGAGAGCGCACCTGCAGTATCTGAGGCAGGCGAAGGCGAAGAAGTAAAAGCCCCCATGCAGGGCACAATCCTTTCTGTAAAGGTTAAGGAAGGCGACAGCGTGACTAAGGGACAGGTTCTCTTTGTATTAGAAGCTATGAAGATGGAAAACGAAATCATGGCAGGAACAGACGGCGTTATTTCCGCTGTATGTGTTGCTGAAGGTGCTGCAGTTGCCAACGGTACAGTACTTTGCACAATAGCTTAATTTGACTTGGAGGAAAAGGCAATGAAAAAGAAAATTTTAGCGAGCCTCCTGCTTGTGGTTATGCTGTTTGCAAGTATGGGCGTTCTCGCTGCTCCAAATGAGGCAAAGACCTATACTCCCATCGGCGAACAGTTAAAAGGTATGGGCCTTTTGAAAGATGGTGCAGACCATCTTATAAGTGTTGAAAATGTTTCGTACAACAAATCAGGCGAAACTCTTTCTGTTACCATTAAAAACATAAAGGGTGATGATATAATAGGTACACTCTTTATTGAAGGCGGAAATGAAGACACAGAGGTTGTTGTTCCTCAGGATTTTGGTGCTGAAGTAGAGGGTAAGCCTTTTGTAACCAACAACAGAATTGTAAATATACAGTTTACAATTCCCAAGGGCGAAACAATCGTTCTTGAAAGAGGCATTGCAACAGGTGATGCCCAGCCTGAGATAAATATTGCACTTGAGTACTACGAGTACGAAAAGGCAACATCTCAGAATGATATTTTTTATATCTATGAAGAGAATGTTTTAAGCGGACTTACAACAAAATCGGAAGATTCTTCCGACGAAGGCGGATTTTTAGATTCCATAGTAAACTTCTTAAAGCAGACAGGATTGTATCTTACCAAAGAAAATCCCGGTTCGCTTATAATGATACTTGTAGCTTGTGTGCTTCTTTATCTTGCAATAGTTAAGAAATTTGAGCCGCTCCTTCTTCTCCCCATAGCTTTTGGTATGCTTCTTACCAACCTCATGGGTGCAGAAGTTTTCCACGAGGAGCTCTTTGCAGGCGGTCATGTTCATTGGGATATGTTCGGTTCGGATAGTAGCATAACTCCCGGACTTATAGATATACTTTACTTAGGTGTTAAGCTTGGTATCTATCCTTGTCTTATATTTATAGGCGTAGGTGCTATGACAGACTTCGGTCCTCTTATTGCAAACCCCAAGATGGCGTTGCTGGGTGGTGCAGCTCAGTTGGGTGTATTCTTCACCCTCTTTGGTGTTGCACTGATGAATCTGATTCCT
>JAZLCB010000195.1:0-4187 GCA_045614005.1 Clostridia bacterium | reverse complement strand
CATGAACCTTTATGTCACCGCCCATGTAGCCGTCCTCGGGGAATGCAAATCCGTCTTCGCCCTTGTAGATTTGCATGTATCTTGCCTCTAAGGACTTACCGAATTTTTCTATCTGCGCACCTGCATCGTTTATGTAGAATTCTCTTGTTACATCATAGCCTGCAGCATCGAGTACGCTTGCTATGCCGTCACCGAGAGCACCGCCTCTTGCGTTACCCATGTGCATAGGTCCTGTGGGGTTTGCACTTACGAATTCTACCATTACCTTTTTGCCTTCGCCCACATTTATCTTACCGAAGTTTTCGCCAAGCTCGTCTATAAGCTTTAAGCCGTCATAGAGCCAATCGGATTTTAAATAGAAGTTTATAAAGCCGGGGCCTGCTATTTCGCACTTTTCTATGTATGTGCCGTCGAGCACAAAAGCATCTGTAAGAGATTTTGCAATATCTCTTGGGGGCATCTTAAGAATCTTTGTAAGCTTCATGGCGGTGTTAATGGAGAAGTCACCGTGTGTTTTGTCCTTGGGTATTTCTATCTCCACATCTACTGCCAAATCCACTTTCATTTCCAAAAGTGCTTTCTTGGTAATTTCGGTAATCTGGTCTTTTATGTGTCTTATAATGTCGTTCATGGTTTTATCTCCTTACTTGTATATATTTATATCAAAGGTATTTCGTCCGCTTGATGCGTTGTTTATGTCTATGATGTAGTCTACTTTGAGGCTACCGCCGTTTTCGTCAATACTGCTCGACAGGGACTTGGTATGTATGTCTATGGTAAGCTCACCAAACGGCATGGAATACAGCGAAGTTGTTTTCTTGCCCTCCATAAAAAGCATTTGCGAATTTACCGTTCCGCGTCTTAAAAGCGATACATAATCCTCGCCTATCTCTATGGAAGTCTTTGTGCCTCCGAGGCCTGTAATTTCCGATTCTTCGTAGTCGCAGAACCAAACGCCGTCTGCCTTGTAGAAGTCACATTCGCTTACAAGCTCTATGTCACTATCCTCGGCATCGCCTGCGTAGCTTTGCAGACCGCGTATTGATATTGTGTATTTGTCTGACATGTTAAAATGCTCCTTTATTGCAAACATATATCTATTATATCATATATTCTTGTAATTTCAAAGGTTTTATTTGCTAAAACCGCCATTTTCTCTCGCATAATAGAAAAGATACTGCTGTGCAAAACCTGCATAGCTTCCAAAAAGCTCTTTAGCACCTTTTTCTATCTCCTTGTTTGTTGCCTTTTCGCCAAGGTAGAGTGTACGCATAGTTCTTTGTACCCACACATCAATGGGGAATGCTTCGCTCTTTCCGAGCGAGAACAGGAGGATGCAGTCTGCCACCTTAGGGCCGATGCCCTTTATCTTCATAAGTTCTTTTTTTGCATCGGGGTAGGGCATATCCTTTAAAGATGCCATATCCACCTCGCCCGAGGAAAGCTTATTTACCGCGTCTACGATGTACGAAGCCCTGTAGCCTGCCTTAAGCGGTTCAAGCTCCTTTTCCGTTATGCCCACCATGTCGGAAAGGTGTGGGAAGCTGTAGTAAGTGCTACCGTCCAATGTACACTCTTTACCGTACATTTCGCAGAGCTTTGCCACAATCTTTTTAATCCTCGGTATCTGATTTTGCGAGGATATTATAAACGAAATTATGCACTCAAATACTTCCTGATTGAGTATGTGTATTCCGTAGCCGAATTCCATGGCTTTTGATACATACTTATCGTTTGTATAGAGCTCTTTTATTTCTTTGTAATCACGCTTTAAATCGAGGTAGTCAATCCATAGGTTTTCCACATCGGAAAGGCAGGTGTTGTATATCGTAAGACTGCCGTTTGAAACAGACATTTTTACAGCCTTACCATAGGCTACACCCGAGTATGAATTATCTTCATTTTTAACCCACCTGAAGCATTGACCGCAATCGAATGTGTGAGTAAGGTCAAAATGCTCTATACCGCTTATTACGGCGGTGGATTTATCTGTCATTTGTATATTCATTATATCACCAATAGTATTTTATATTATATTGCCACTTATGTCAACTATTGACCTTGCCTCAAAAACTTAGTATAATATAGACAATATCTGATTAAG
Organism: Clostridia bacterium; assembly: GCA_045614005.1. Lineage (GTDB taxonomy): Bacteria > Bacillota > Clostridia > UMGS1810 > UMGS1810 > RGIG8748. Next base: position 2,083 of record JAZLCB010000195.1, on the reverse strand, counting down.
GAGAACATAGCATGATACAAAAAGTTTTTGCCGAAATAGACAGATTAAAAGATAAATACATAGATATGCTCGTAGATGTATGCAACATCGAGAGTAAATCCAACGACAAAGAGGGAGTAGACAGGGTTGGCGACTACCTCGCCTCGGTAGCAAAAGACCTTGGCTATATCATAAAGAAAAAAGAGATTGAAAATGCAGGAAATGTATATTCTTTCACCATAAATCCCACCGCTTCCAAAAATATGGTGACCATGTCGGGACACATGGATACCGTGTTCGAAAAAGGAGCGTTCGGATATCCCCCCACACGCATAGAGGGCGACAATATCTACGGCCCCGGTGTTCAGGACTGCAAGGGCGGTATAATACAATGTATGCTCGTTATGGAAGCACTCAAAAACTGCGGATATACAGAGCGTCCCGTTAAGCTCATACTCCAGAGCGACGAAGAAGTAAGCTCGGAAACTTCGGGCGGAGAAACCTTGCGTTTTATGGTAGACGAGGCAAAGGGGTCGGTAGCGTTTCTGAATTCCGAACCTCACAAAAAGGGCTTTATAACCGTAGGCAGAAAAGGTATAGTAAAGAAGAAAATTGTAGTAGAAGGCAAGGCATGCCATGCAGGCTACTATGTAGATGGCATAAGTGCAGTACGCGAAGCTGCATACAAGATAATAGAGCTCGAAAAGGGAAGCGATGTAAACGGCATCACCTTTAACTGCGGTGTTGTAAACGGTGGTACTGTGCCAAACATAATTCCCGACAGATGCGAAATATCCCTGGAATATCGCTTCAAGAACTCCCGACAGATGGCAGAAGCTGAGGAAAAGCTCAAAAGGGTAGTCGGTACATCTTATGTGGAGGGTACTACATCATACATTGTGGATATAAGCACAAGAATAGCCATGGAGCGTACCGAAGCAAACGAAAGACTTGCGCACTTTGTAAGCGAGGTATCGGATAAATACGGCTTTGGTGCATTGGAGCTTTTTGAATCTCCCGGCGGTGCAGACGCGGCATATACAACCGAGGCAGGCATACCTTCTGTAGACTCCATAGGACTCGACGGTTCGGGAATCCATAGCACAAGGGAGACTGCGGTGCTTTCGTCCATGGCCAAGTATGCCAAGGTGATGGCGGCAACTATAATGGAATGTCCCGAAGAAATTTAACCTGAATAATTATTTTTGTAGGGGAGGACCGCTGTGTCCTCCCGTATTTTTTGCCTCATAAAATAAGCAAAAAATTCTAATTTTCTATTGACAAGCATAGGTATATTGTGGTAGAATATCCAAGGTTAGTGATGACTAATCGTTTTTTTAAGTGAGTCAGTTAGTCACATCTAATCAATATTTTGTAAAGCAAGGTATAGTTATGAATCTTACAATGGCACAAGAGGGAACAGAATACATAATCCGCAGGATCGAAACAGACGACGAGGAGCTCAACAGCTTTTTGTTTTCCTTGGGTTGCTATTCGGGTGAACCCATTACGGTAATAAAACATCTTAAAAGCAGCTGTACGGTTGCAATAAAGGATGGTCGTTACAATATAGATAAGCAGTTGGCTGGGGCTATAATTATAGCTTGACAGATGCCGCCTGCAATTTATTTTTGATTACAAGTTAGTTTAAACTAACTAAAATAGGAGGAAATTTATATGAGGATTGCATTGGCAGGAAATCCCAACAGCGGTAAAACAACCATGTACAATGCCCTTACCGGTTCTAACGAAAAGGTGGGCAACTGGGCAGGCGTTACCGTTGACAAAAAGGAGCATGCCATAAAAAGGAGCTTATGTGCAGGACACGAGCTTATTGCAGTAGATTTGCCGGGAGCGTATTCCATGAGCCCGTTTACATCGGAGGAGAGTATAACAAGTGAGTATGTAAAAAACGAAAACCCCGATGTTATCATAAACATAGTGGATGCTACCAATCTCAGCCGAAGCCTGTTTTTTACCACACAGCTTCTGGAGCTTGGTATTCCCGTGGTTGTTGCGCTCAATAAGGCAGATATCAATAAGAAAAAGGATAACAAAATAGATGCCGGACTTCTTTCCAAAAAGCTTGGCTGTCCTGTAATAC
>JAZLCB010000194.1:0-6768 GCA_045614005.1 Clostridia bacterium | reverse complement strand
AACCACATCACCTTGCTTGTTATAGTTATATGTTTTCAGTGTTTTACCATCGTTGTCATATTCAACAACATATATCAAAACACCGGCCATAAACATTTCACTAAAAGCAAGTTTGTTTTGTTTATAATGGTTTTTTAGAAGTGATCCGCTTCCGCCATCCCTATACTCTTCAATTCTATCAGCTTTGTCTTCACTGGCTGAAGATTTCTTTTCGTTGCTTTTTTCAATAGCACTCCGCAAATCCGAATACAAATTATTGAGTAATTTTGTAGCATGTGTGATTCCCAAAACTTCCGACTCAATATTATCTATTTTATAAAAATATCTGGAATAATAATCAATTAAGTCTTTTACATACAAATTTATTCGCTTTTCGGAATCACTGAAATTATTCTTTTGCTCCGCTGTGTACTTTGATAAATTATCTATTATTTCGACTACATGTTTTTTGTTTTCATCTATCTCAGTCAGCACCTGTATAAAGCTTTCCGCATTTTGCTTAGCAAACTCTGAAATTTGAGCTTCAACAAACTCAATATTTCTTTCGTTTTTCTCTGTACCATCTTCTACATTGTCAATCAACGCATTTATTAATTTTGTTGTTTCTGAATGCAACCCAACTATCATCTCTTGAACTTTTTCGTTATTAGTTTCATACATCTTCTGTATTTCAAGATGATAGTCATTTATAGAATCAATACGTTCTTTTAAAGAATTCTCCAATCTGTCATTTGATGTTTGAATAAGTTCTTTTACATTGTCAATTAAACTTTCTCCGAGTTTTTCTGTCAACGCAGCTTGATTTTGTTCATTTGTTGCCATTGTCGTAACAATTATTTCTTCAACCTGCTGTATCTTTTTGATTCCGCTTTCTTTAGCTTCTTCAATAAAATTAGATACTGTTTCTTCAACATGATTAAGCTTCTGTTCTTGGTTATCACAAACATTCAAAAGAGCTTTCTTATTATCTTCTGCAAATGTCTGGTGAGCATCTAAAATTGTATTACATAATTCTACTGTAATATCAGATTTTTCCATTGCCACATCCATTTCTGTTTTTATATTTGCTATAGAACTTTTAATTTCATTTTCAGAACCATCAAGTTTTAAAAGAATTTCATCTCTATATTTGTCGGATTTTTCATCAGTTAATGCATATTTCTCTTCAATCTTCTTATCAGTATGCTCAACTGATTTTATGGTTTCTTCCGCTTTTAAATCGATTCTATTTTCAATTTTTTCAAATCCGTCTACTAGTTCTTTGTGGTATTGTGTAAAAATATTTACCCCTTCACTGTGATTTTCACTAAGTAACTCACTTGTTTTTCTCACCGATTCGTCATATCGTAAAATAATACTACTTAAATTCTCTTGTTGTTGAGATTTTATCGAATCTGATAAATTTGTTATTAATCTGTCATTTTCTACAGACACAGTGTTTGCTTTTTCTTTTATAAGTTCTACACATTCATCAGCAAAAATTTTACTATTGCTGATAATTTTCTCCACGCCTTTATCTTGTTTATCTTCTAAAAGATTTGATTTATCGAGCAATATTTTTAGTTTGTCATTTGAATCGGCTTTTAATAATTCCTGACTCTCTCTTATTTCAGAAACAACATTATTCAAACTATTCGCCAAGTCGGTTTCCAATGAAGTTGCTGCCTGCTCTATTTCTCTTCTTAAGTCTTCAAAAAGTGTCCTTAATAATTCATCTGCCAATTTATTGTTTTTTTCATCCAACTCATCCATGTGAGTTTTTAATTCATTTATTGTTTCCTCTAATTCATTTTTTTCATTATTTAAAACTGATGTTACCTTGTCATACAACACTGACAGCAACAAATACAAATATCCCATCAACAGTATTATAAGACATGTCGATATCCAAAAACAAACTTTTTCAGACACAAAACAATCAAGTACACCATAATTAATTATTTCAAAGAAACAAAACGATAGTATGTAGACATACCACCATTTTAGTGTATCAACGACTATTTTTCTTAATTTCACAACGAACTCCTCCTTAGTTAATTGTTTTTTAAATATATACAAAAGCTACAATCAATTGTATTGCGTAGCAATTTTTTCAATCTCTTCCCTAATCTCCCCCACAAAGTCCTCCGGTGCTACCACCTTAACCCAAGAACCCTGACTAAGAAGCCACATCTTGATTCCGTCGCCGTATACCTCGGCTTCGATAAGATACTTATTGCCACCAAGTCGCTCAATGATCTTCGCTGTGGGTAGCTTGTCCAGTACAGCTTGCACGGACGGACCCGAAAACTCAAAGCGAATTGTTCGTAGCTTGCCCGGCCACATAAAAAGACTTCGTTTGCGAAGTAATCCCTCATCAAATTCGGGAATGGATTTTATTTCGTTCTTTCTATGTTCTGTTATATGCTTTATCCTGTCAATTCTGAAATACAATGGTTTATGTATATCTTCGACTTTAAAAGCAACAAGATAAAAATAATAGTCTGCAAACATAACCGACGCCGGAAGTATCCTATGTGTAACAAAGGTTCTGTCCATTTTGTAATAATCAATAGTAATCTCCTTGCCCTCTGTAATGCAGTTGACAAGTTGCCAAAGATTATCTTGAACACTTTCGCAATCGTGCTTTACCTCCGGATAGTGGTACAGCTCCTTGCGTATGAGTTCGCTGAGTTTTTGGCTGTCGTGCACGGTTGTAAAGCGCTTCAATTTGGAAGTAAGCTCCAGAAGCTCATCTTGCGAAAAAGCCCTTGCTCCAATCATTACCTCAACCAAAGCAAAAAGCTCTTTGCTGCTCAAAAACTCATCCATATACAGATGATAGCACTTGTCACGGTTGGAGTATACAAGCTCGGTATTGCCTACAACGTCCCTGTTATCGGCAAGGAAGTTTCTTAGTTCGCCGACACTTCGGCTTACACTCTTGGTCGAAACACCGTATTCATTGGCAAGGCTCTGAACGGATATCCCTTCGCCACGCAAACACCTGAAAAATATCTCCAACATTCTGTACTTATTTGTATTTGCCATGTAATCATCTCTTTTCGTAATTTTACTTTATTTTATAAAATTACACAGACATAGGTATGTCCTTATGAAAAAGTATAATAAAAAATGAGTAGCCCCGAAGGGCTACGCTGAAAAACATATCCCTCTGACAGTTTAAGGTTGCTAGACACTTAAATTACTTTGTTGCAAAGTATGTCAGGGGTATGTTTTTTCCACAACATAGCCTTTGCAACAACAAATTACAATATCCCTATTGTAATTTAAGTATCTAGCATAAAATATTATATCACACCATATTAAATTTGTAAATATAACATTTTACGATATCATTCGCATTTTTTCGATACATAAATCCCCCACATCGGGGCAAACTAACGGCACAATACAACAGAAAGGTGCTAAATTAAGTGAAGGCAAAAAATGCTTTAATTTATGTTATAATTTCTGCCATGTGTTTGCTGTGCGGGTGTGTTGCCTCCTCGCAGACACCGCCCGTATCGGGAGTGTTTAGCTTTTGTGTGCTTAAAACAGGCAAGTCGGATGCCATTTTTATGCAAACAAAAAACCACAACATAATCCTAGATTGCGGAGAAAAGGATGACGGTGACAAGATAGTGGATTTACTAAATCAAAAGGGTGTTTCGAATATAGATTATCTTTTTTTAACTCATTTTGACAGCGACCATGTGGGTGGCCTGCCCTATGTTATGGAAAATGTGAAGATAGATAAAATCATTGTTCCCGACTACCCCTGTACCAACAAAGCATATGAAAAAGCCACCTTGCAAAACAACAACATAACAGCACTAAAGGAAGATATAACCCTCACTCTCGACGATGTAATGTTTGAAGTGTCTGTCCCCAAGAAGAAGTCGTATATAGAGGAGGACAACGACTTTTCGCTCGTTATATCCGTAACACACGGCAATAACACATTCCTTTTTACAGGCGATGCAGAGGAAGAACGAACCCCCGAAATACTCGCCGAGTTCGGCAGGCACTACGACCTACTCAAAGCTCCCCATCACGGAATCTACAATGCTACCACACAAGAGCTTATAAATACCGTAAAGCCAAAGTACACCCTCATTACCGACAGTACCAAAAAGCCAATAGATGCACGGACTATGCTAATTCTTAAAGGCATAAAAAGCAAAATCTACTCTACCAAAAACGGAAATATACTTGTTTCTTCCGATGGATATAACATAAGCATACAATACAAAACGAGTCTTGGATTAAATCCGAAGACTCGTTTTATTTTTTGTAAAGTTTTCCGTTTTCAAATCTGCAAGTTAAAAATTCGCCGTTTGCTATGTGATAATCATAAAAATTGCCACCATCCGCACAAAATGCTTCCATGATAGCCATTATAACACCGCCATGAACTACAAACGAAGCCGAAGAGCCGTCGGGAAGTGAGCGCATAGCTTTGGCAAAAGCATCGGCACAGCGTTTTTTAAAGCTTTCTACATCCTCGCCGTTTGGTATAGGCAGAGTGCAGTCCGAATCCACCCATGCCTTGTAGTCCTCGTTGTCCGAAAGTTCAGAGGCGCTTTTGCCCTCAAAGATGCCGAAGTCGGTTTCCTTAAAATCATCTATTACTATATATTCGCACGAGGGGAACACAACTTCCGCTGTCTGCATTGCCCTTTTCATGGGGCTTACAAATATATATTCCGCAGGGAATTTATGCTCTCTTAAACCCTGTGCCTGACTTATACCCAAATCGCAAAGAGGCTCATCGGTGCGCCCTATATACTTCTTTTGGATATTACCCTCCGTAGCACCGTGGCGTATAAACACAATACTAATCATATCATAGCTCCAATCAATATTCCGAGTGCAGAGGTAAGCTCAAACACCTGCAGGAAGAAGCCTGCCGTGTCGCCTGTTACTCCGCCAAATTCTTTTTTGGCTAATATGCAGTAGAGCACAGTCCACAGCATACCCATAATTACGGCAAGTGCACCGCATACGGGCGAAAGAATTATCATAACTACAGCCGATGCAATGCTTACAACTACCATGGTTATATTGACAACTATCTTTTTTGCATCCTTGGTGTATGCGCTGAGCATACCCGATTTTCGCGCACTTGGCATATTAACCGCACAAAGTGCCGACATGCTTCGCGAGAGCACATACACAGGGCAAAGTGGCAAAAGTGCACCCAAGGAATGTATTTCATATACAAATGCCATATTCAACACAAGGTACACCGCCATGTAGATTACCGCAAAAGCTCCGATATGCGGGTCGGAGAGTATCTCCAGCTTTTTGTCCCTCGGTGCATGCGAAGCAAGTGCATCCGCTGTATCCATAAATCCGTCCATATGTATACCGCCCGAAACAATAAGCGGTATGCAGGTGGTAAGTGCCGATGCAAAAAAGTGCGAAAATGACATGCCAAACTTTGCAACAAGCCAAGTGAGCACACCGCATATCACTCCCACAACAGGGAAAAAGCACATGGAGTACTTCATATTCTTTTCGTTCCATTCAAACTGAATGGTGGGGATAATGCTGTAGGTGGACAGTGCCACCATAAGCGATTTAAAAAATGTCATTTTCTTCACCTTTTTCGTACACGGGATTTCCGTTTTCCATAATTACGGATACAGAGGCTCTGTTTCTGAGTTCATCGTTTATTTTGTTAAGGCTTTCTATGTACATTGCGGTTTCGCCCTCGTAGTCCGAGGATTCAAGATGCGAAATCGTAACAGCCACCACCAAAGGGCATCTTGCCGTAAGATTTAGTATATCCTCCAAAACCTCATCACTTTCTATACCCCTATCGAAAATATTATTTGCAATAAGGTTTGAAACATCTTCGAGCAGTACCGCTCCGTCCTCTACCCTCGCTTCCGACAAGCTGTACGGAAGCTCAAGAGTAGTAAAAAAAAGATTCTCTCTTTGCTTTTTGTGCTTTTCTATTCTGTCGCGGTTGTCTGCCGTTTGGGGAATCATGGTTGCAATGTAATAAAGCTTACCCTTATATTTAGCAATCAGATTTTCTGCAAAAAGGCTCTTACCGCTATCGTTTTTGCCTGAAATAACAATTAATTTTCCCATATATTCTCACTCTGTCTTATTTCTTCGAGATAATCATCATCTATATTCGCCTCGTCAAAGGTCGCCATGTCGTTTATGATCGCACACGCCCCCTCAACAAGATTGAATGTCAAGGGGCATCCGCTACCCTCGCCGAGTCGCATGCCGAGGTTTAGCATCGGCTTTATACCGAGCATATCCATGGCAATCCTATACCCTTTTTCCATAGAATCATGGCTTGGTATAAGATAGCCTGCAACTTCGGGGCAAAGCTTTACCGCGCAAAGTGCCGCCACAGCCGAAATGAAACCATCTATAACAACGGCTCTGCCCGATGACGCACCGCCTATAAATGCTCCGCACATGGAGGCTATATCAAAACCTCCCACCTTGGAAAGCACATCTATAACATCGCTTTTGTCGGGCTTGTTTATTTCTATTGACTTTTTTATAACAGCCTTTTTCTTGTCGAAGGCTTCGTCGGTAATACCGCCACCCCTGCCTGTTACAGCATCTGCATCGCAATCGGCAATAACAGAAAGCACCGCCGAAGCTGTGGTGGTGTTGCCTATACCCATCTCGCCAATTCCTAATATATCTGCCTTTGTTTCTTTGGCAAGGGATGCACCTATTAAAACAGCCTTTAAGGCATCTTCTCTTGTCATGGCAGGGCCTTTGCCAATGTTGTTTGTGCCGCAGGCTATC
>JAZLCB010000193.1:0-4422 GCA_045614005.1 Clostridia bacterium | reverse complement strand
GTTTCTTCAAACCGAACAGCACCCGATGTAATAGAACTAAGTTCTGCATTTGTAAGCTTCATACATTATCCCTCTTAAACTTTGCTTCTTATACCAACTGTTTCCACCTTGGGTTCTTTGGAAAAATCGGCAACTATCTTTACGATAGATGGCGAGCCTATAAATCTCAGGGTGATTTCCAGATCCTTTTTGGTATGCCATACCGCGGTTGCGGCTATGGGAGTATCATCCTCTCTGCCCGGAACACAGAAGTATGTGCCCTGTGCCATGCCAAAAACAGGTTTGCTGAATCCTGCACCAAATTCAAAGGTACTATTATCGGAAATAAGGCTTACCTTTACTTCGTCTTTGCTAAAATCGAACTTAACCGATTTGTACTTACCCTCATTTGCAAGCTCGTATGTATTTCCGCTTATGATGCCTGCCATGGGCGACATATCGGAATACTCAAATGTAAGGCAAAGGCCTGCGAGAACATCATCGAGCTTTGCACAAGCTTCTTTGTCCTCAGGGAGTGGACTATCCTTCATATTGAACATGATGTTCTCGTAGAATGACTCTAAGATATACCCGAGTTTATCATTGTCATAACCAGAGTTAATAACAAATATAGCATCGTAATCGGGCATTATAACACACATCTGTCCGTATGCACCGCAAAGGCGGGTGGTATTGTATCTGCCTTTCCAGAACTGATAGCAATAGCCCTCTTTCCAGTCGAGACCTGTGTTGCAATTTTCGGTAGAAATGTGCTTTTGGGTAGCGAGTTTAACCCAATTTGCAGGGATGAGCTGTTTGCCCTCCCATACACCGCCATCAAGATAAACCTGACCCACCTTGGCAAGGTCACGCAGGCGGAGTCGCATACCCGAATAGCCTATGTTTATGCCGATATCGTCCTTTACATAATAGGGCTTGGGAATATCGAGGGGCTCAAATAATCTGGGCATGAGATACTCTACAACATTTTCGCCCGTAATCTGTTTAACAAGTGCGGCGAGCATGTATGTGCCGTAGGAATCGTAGCGGAACATTTTGCCACAATCCAAATCCTTGTTTCTGTAGAAGAAGTCATAGAGCATGGCTGTTGACATATCCTTGCGCTTCTGACTCTCGTGCACGGCACCGCCCTGTTGTCCGAAGGACATAGAGAGCAGGTCGTGAATCTTTATCTTTAAATTCTCTTTGTTTACATCGTCTTTTATAAGTTCGGGGAAATAGGTGTATATATAATCATCTACATTAAGCTTACCTTCGTCTGCAAGAAAGCCGATTGCAATACTTGTAAATGACTTACTTACAGAATACTCCATATGCTCGGTTTCTTTGGTATATGGTGCAAAATACCCTTCGAAAACAAGCTTGCCGTGTCTTAACATCATAAACGAATGTGTTTCCTGATCCTTTTCGCCCTGACACATTGCCTCAACAAAATCTATGATATTCTTTGAGCTTATACCGCACTCTTCGGGAGTTGCTTTTGCAAAATAATTCATGTTTACTTCCTCCGTTATCTGATAGTTGTATTTTTGTCTATAAATTCTATTATCGGGGTGCTGTCGGTGAGTCCGTGAGGATGGTGACCGCAGTCTTTCTTGCCGATGGCGCTTATGATACCACCATTTTCACGATAATACTTTTCGAGGATTGCACCGTTTTCTTCGTATGGCACAATGGTGTCGCTATCGCCGTAAACCATTACTATGGGTATATTATTTTCAAGAAGAATGTGTTTTTTGTCTATGGCGTTTTCGCGGTAGTTTATAAGCTCGGACACGCCCATACCCATGTATCTTACAAATTCTTCCATGAGTATATCCTCCGCCTTGCCCACGCCTGCAGGACAAGAAAGAAAATTCATAACAGGTGCATCGAGATAAAGCACATCAACATACTCGGGGTATCTTGCCGCAAACTTGGTTGCGATAAGTCCTCCACAGCTCATACCTACCGGCACACACTTTTTGCAAAGTCCGTATTCTGCCGACAAGTAGTCTGCAAACTTCTTCTTTAAATCGAGGTCTTCGTCTATACACCAGCGGGTAGTGTTCTTTAAAAAAGCAAGATGCCATCCGCGCTCTACCATTTGCCTTTCGAAATCCTGAAAGGCATCGAAATACTCTGTCTTTAAAAGCCAGGTCTTTGATTTATTCGGCTTATTTGGAAAAACAAGAATAGCCTCCTTGTCTTCGAAGGTAAAATCTATTCTTTTAAATCCGTACCACTGCGACTCATTCATAATTATCATTCCTCTACTGTGTTTACTACCTTGCCGTCTATGATGACCTTTTCTATTACTGTGGAAATCTCAAACGGACTTCCCTCGCAGATAACAAAATCTGCATCCTTGCCTACTTCTATAGAGCCTACTCTGTTTGCAATGCCTATGTGCTCTGCAGGATATATGGTAACTGCCTTTAAGGCTTCGAAGCTATCCATACCTGCCTTTATGGCAAAACCTGCACAAAGCGGAAGATTTTCCTGTGATATAACGGGGCTGTCGGTTATAAGGCTTACATGGCAACCTGCCTTTGAAAGCTCTACAGGTGTCTGCCAGCTCTTATTTCTTACCTCTACTTTGGCGGCACCCATCATTGTAGGACCTACGGCAACAGGGTAATTTGCCTTGGCAAGTTCATCTACGATAAGGTGACCGTCTGTAACGTGCTCCAATGTGAGTTTTACTCCAAATTCCTCCGCAATACGAATAGCGGTGAAAATGTCGTTTGCCTGATGCGCGTGTGCCTTAATGGGCATCTCGCCACGCATAACGGGCAAAAGTGCATTGAGCTTGGAATCGAATGCGGGGTATTTTGATTCATCGCCTTCTGAGGCATCTATTGCCTTTTGGTATCTTCTTGCTTTAGACAGGATATCGCGGAGAAGTGCGGCAGTTGTCATTCTTACGGAAACTGATTTTTTGCTGTATCCGTTGGTTACATTTTCGCCAAAGGCACACTTTAGGGCAACTTCTTTTTTTACAGCCATATCGTCTACGCGTTTGCCCACGGTCTTGATAGCTGCAAATGTGCCTCCTATAACATTGAGGCTTCCCGGTCCTGTACATACGGTTGTGATACCTGCATTTCGTGCAAGCTCAAAGTTTTTGTCAAAGGGGTCTATGGCATCTATTGCTCTTAGATGTGCGCAAAGTGGGTCGTTACTTTCGTTTATATCCGAGCTTGTTCTGCCCTGCCCCCACTTGCCTGCAAGACCGATATGGCAATGTGCTTCCACAAAGCCGGGATATATATTTTTGCCTGTTGCATCTATAACTTCATCGTCCGAAGCTACTGCAAGGTTCTTTTCTATAGCTTTGATTTTGCCGTTTTCTACGAGGATATCGGCAACAAAGCTTTCTCTATCTACTGCGTTATTGATGTTTCCGTTTTTGATAATCATATGTTTTTATCCTCCCCAAACATCCATTCGAGCACATACTGTATGTATTCATCCCAGAATTCCCAGTTGTGACTACCCGAGGATTGACGATATGTGTAGTCGTAGTCCAGAGTTTCGAACTTTTCTTTTAGTCTTATATTTGCATCGTACAGAAAATCCTCTGTACCTACGCCCATGTATATTCTGGGTTTGTCGGGGTTTGAATTTGTTTTTTGTGCAAGGTAGAATAAATCGTCCTCATCGGGTATAATAAGTTCCTCGCCGAATATGGGGATAAAAGTATCTTTAAAATCAAGAGACTTTATATCGGCAACCGAGGACAAGCCTGCCGCTGCACAATAAACATCGGGGCGACGAAGTGCCGCCTTTAGTGCACCGTATCCACCCATGGAAAGACCTGCTATGTAGGTATCTTCCCTCCTTGGCGAAACCTTGAGGAATTCGTTTATAACCGACGGGAGTTCTTCTGTAATATACGAAAAATACTTCATGCCGTACTTCATATCCGTATAAAAACTCTTTGCACCGCACGGCATTACAACACAAATACCATACTTGGTTGCGTAGCGTTCTATTGATGTTCTGCGAAGCCATACTGTATGGTCGTCGCTTAATCCATGCAGAAGGTAAAGACATTTATATGCGGTATCATTACCACCGCCCGAAACGCCTATCTCGCCTTTGTTGGATTTCTGCGGTACAACAACATATACCTCTGACTGCATACCGAGTATCTGACTGTAAAACTTTAATTCTATAAGTGCCATAGTAACCTCCTGAAACGGCTTTAATTAATAAGAACAGGCATCTTAATATAAAAACATTAACATGCCTGTGGTATAATTATTCTGCTATATCTTTTCTTTGAGGGAATATGGGTGTAAGATTGCCCTCTTTGGCAAGCTGTGCATCAAGGTCCAATCTCCACGAAGCGATAACAGACGGATTTTTGGCAATATCATATCCGCACTGAGCCTGAGCCATACCTGCGTAAACTGCAGCCTTGAGACCTATTTCGTG
>JAZLCB010000192.1:0-4434 GCA_045614005.1 Clostridia bacterium | reverse complement strand
GGGCAAGGTATTTATAATAGCGCCCAAGGACACAACAGACTGGAAGAGAACAGAAAACAAAGCCGACAAAATAAAAGAGATGTACGACGAGGGCTACAAAATGGGCAAGGCGCTCATACCCGACATTAAGAAATATATAGGAGCTGAAGAGTAACAACATGAAAAAACTCATTGAACTTTTTTGCACATTCTTTAAGATAGGTGCATTTACCTTTGGCGGTGGCTATGCCATGATACCGCTTATACAAAGGGAAGCTGTGGAAAACAAAAAATGGGTTTCCGACGAGGATATATTAGACATTGTGGCAATAGCAGAATCCACTCCCGGACCCATCGCGGTAAACTCGGCAACCTTTGTAGGCTACAGAACCGCAGGCACATGGGGCTCGGCTTTTGCTACGCTCGGTGTGGTGCTTCCTTCATTTATTATAATATCGCTTATTGCTTATCTTCTTAAGGAATTTGCAGATATCCCCGCGGTAAAATTTGCCTTCTTCGGTATAAGAGCAGGTGTGCTTGCGCTTGTAACCAAGTCGCTCTATACCATGGCAAAAAAAGCACCCAAAGGATATATAGCATATATAATAACCGCACTTGCGTTTCTGGCTGTAACATTCTTCGATGTACACGCGCTTGTTATCATAATTCTTAGTGCAATAGTAGGACTTGTGGCTTCCGAAATAAAAACAAGGAGGAATAAGTGATGATACTACTAACCCTTTTCCTCACGTTTTTTAAAATCGGGGCATTTACCTTTGGTGGCGGATACGCTATGCTCCCTCTTATACAGCAGGAGGTTCTGAATAAAAACTGGGCAAGCATAGAAGAGCTTATTAACTTTGTGGCTGTAAGCGAAAGCACTCCCGGACCTTTTGCGGTAAACATGGCTACCTATATAGGAATAGTAAAAAGCGGACTTCTCGGTGCGACATGTGCTACGCTTGGTGTAGTACTCCCCTCTTTTATAATAATTCTTATAGTTGCAAGATTCTACGAAAAGTTCAAGACAAACCGCATAGTAGCCGCCTGCATGACAGGACTCAAAAGCGCGGTAATAGGTCTTATAGCGGCGGCACTCTTTTCCATGGCTAAGGCTGTGTTTGTGCCAAACGGATTTGGCGATATCAATGCAACCGCTCTGGCTGTGTCTATCGGTATTTATGCGGCTATGACATTTTTGACATTTAAGTATAAGATGCATCCTATAGTTATAATATCTGTTTCTGCAGTTGTTGGTATTGTGCTTATGTTTATAAATCCAAATCTAATATAAAACAAATTAAAAGAGCGTAAAACGAATTCGTTTTACGCTTTTTTTAATTTTGACACATACAAAATGTTTTTACACTTTTCTATCTACGCAAGGCGAAGGGATAGGAAAAAAAGATGCAGAATGCGCTTTTTTTACATCCCTACAATAACTCTTTTATAAGTTCGGCATGTGTCTTGGGACTAAGGTATTTGGGTGCAATATCAAATGCCGTCATACAACCCTTACTGCCCTCAGCGTTGAGCTTGTATGCAGCTCTTGCATATGCAGTAAGCACCGATGCGGTAAATTCGGGATTGGAATCGAGCTTTAAGCTATATTCTATTATGTGCTTATTGCCCTCGCCTGTTCTTCCGCTACGGATTACAAATCCGCCATGAGGAATACCGCTGTGGTCGCGCTTTAACTCCTCTGCACTTATAAAGTGTACTGTGGTATCGTAATCTGCAAAGTAGTTGGGCATATTTACGATTTCTTTTTCTATTCTTTCAAGGTCTGCGCCCTCTTTTGCCACTACAAAGCACTCTCTTGTGTGCTTCTGTCTTGTAGTAAGATTGGGTGCTTCGCCGTTTCGTACGCTCTGAAGCGCTTCGGGTACGGGTATGGTGTACTGTCTTGCATCTGCAACACCGTCTATACGACGGATAGCATCGGAGTGACCCTGGCTTACGCCCTTGCCCCAGAAGGTGTAGTCTTCGCCATCGGGAAGAACTGCGCCCGAATACATTCTTGCAATAGAGAACATACCGGGATCCCAACCTACGGAAATTACAGCCACCTTGCCACTGGCCTGAGCCACCTTGTCTACATTTGCAAAGTGTTCGGGGATTTTGGCATGGGTGTCGAAGCTGTCTACCACATTAAAAAGCTTTGCCATATCGGGAGTCTGTGTGGGGAGGTCTGTAGCACTTCCGCCACAAAGAACCATTACATCTATCTTATCTTTCCAAAGAGTTGCATCATCCGCTTTAACTACGGGAACACCCTCTGTCTTGATATTTACGCTTTCGGGGTCTCTTCTTGTAAAAACCGCTACAAGCTCCATATCTTCGGAACTGTTTACGGCACACTCCACACCTTTTGCGAGGTTGCCGTAACCAAAAATACCTATTCTAATGCTCATTTACATCATCTCCTACATAAAATACATAAAGAGTATAACACAAATTTTTCGGTTGTTCAATATTTATAATCAATCTTTAATTTCAGAAACTGTAACTACTTCATTTAATTCCACAGCATTTTTTGAGGTGATGACCGTTCTGCCTGATTTTTGTTCAATTTCTTTTCTTGCATTACCCGCCACAGAACCGCCTTGCTTTGCAACCTCCACATTTTCTTTAAATGTTTTGGGGTTTGTCGTTTTTGAAAGTTCTGTTGTAGTTGCTTCTGCAAGCATATTAAGTACCAGTTCAAGGTCACTCATATTGTCTCTTAAATTTTCTTTTTTAAGACCTTTTAAATTTTTATAGTTTTTTGTTGTCATTCCCGACCATGCTTTTGTTATTTCGTCTGTAAGAATTGCATATTCTCTGCCTTTTTGCACTCCGTGTTTAAGCAGTTGCGTCAGTATCCGAAACCCGTTTTGGGTGCGTGTTTTTACGCCACTGCATCGTTAAAATACTCGCAAATGCGTCAGCATTAGCTCCGTTTTTGCCTTGCATTGACGCAAAAACACAGCACCGAAAATTCTTTGAACCAAAATCAAGACAAAATAGATTGTTTTTCGAGGCGGCAGGTCGCAGGAATACCGTCGTATTTCAAGACCGACAACGAAGAAAAACGACTATTTTACTTGATTTTGGCGAGTTCGGATACTGATGCAACTGCTTATCCCATTCATCGGTCAGGGCATTGCGCACTCTGATGGACATCATCCTTTGCTGTATCCATTCTTCACTGTAGCCTTTTTTTCTGTAGGTTTGAAATGCTCTGTCTATTGCAAGCTGAGGATCTATCGTTTCGTCGATACGCTCTTTACCCACATTTGCAAGCCACATTTTAAAAGGCTCTGCTTTGGGTGACGGAATAGATTGAATAAGCCTCAATAAATTAGTTGTATCTATTACATCAGTCAGTCGCTTTTTCCCGTCTGTGGCAGTCATTTTCAACTGGTGACAATTTGTCACCGTTTCATTTCCCTCTTCTTTAAGCCTTTGTTTTAGCTTATTCCAATATTTTCTGCCATCTGTACTTTCTGTCAAAACAGACACAACATCAACAACAGAAAAATACCACTCTTCTTCCTCTGCGTTCCAAGCTGTTCTTATTTTTTGGTCTTCAAAAATCTGAATTTTGTTATCCATGAGTATAACTCCTAAAAAACCTCATACTTTTATATTTTAATTATAACACCATTTTCCATACTGTTCAATATTTACAAACAAAAAAAGCGGAAGTAATTCCGCTTTTTTCAGCGTGTCGATAAAGTCGACACGCTGAGAAGACGAACGAAAATGGACGCAGACGAGGAAGCGCGAAGCAGGCAGTACAAAAGTACGGCAATGAGCGATGACGAAGTAAGCAAAGTGCATAAAATACCAGCTTTTGGCATTTATAACAAAAGCTACACAAATGAAAAAGCTCATTGGTAATGATGTAATATTCTTTACTAATGAGCTTGAATTTTTTTGTATTAACTTTGCGGTGCGTTCTTTTTCGACAGTCTGAAAAAGCGGAAATAATTCCGCTTTTTCAGATTATGTATTCATCTTATTTCTTGGACTCTGCTATAATCTTATCGGCAATTATCTGCGGTGCTTCTTCATAATTTGTTATCTCATATGCAAAACTTCCTCTGCCATTTGTAAGAGCTCTGAGGTCGGTAGCATATTTATTCATTTCGGAAGCGGGAACTATAGCTTCTACCTCTGTGGAAACCGCGTCTATCGGGTTCATGCCGAGGATTCTGCCTCTTCTCTTGTTAAGGTCGCCTACAACATCGCCTGTGTATGCATTGGGAACAAGCACCTTGGCTGTGCCTACGGGTTCAAGGATTACGGGCTTAGCCTTGGGAATACCCTCCTTGTATGCAATGGAAGCGGCTGTCTTGAACGCCATTTCCGAAGAGTCAACAGCGTGGTAAGAACCATCTAAGAGTGTAGCCTTAAGGTTAACCATGGGGTAGCCTGCAAGTACGCCCTCTACCATGGCATCTCTTAATC
>JAZLCB010000191.1:0-3024 GCA_045614005.1 Clostridia bacterium | reverse complement strand
AGGAACAATAAGCTTTGCGGCTTTACCATTAGCAAGCTGAACCAAGGCTTCATATTTTTTAAGCTCTAAAACAGCTTCGTCTGCACCTGCTTCTTTTAAAGCGGCAAGACCATCGGCTTCAGCCTTTTTGGCAAGGTAAATAGCCTTGGCTTCACCTTCGGCACGGGCAATTCGGGCATCTCTTTCACCTTCGGCGGCAAGAATCATAGCCTGTTTGTCACCCTCGGCACGGGTAATGGCAGCAGCCTTGTGTCCTTCTGCCTGAAGCATGGTTTCTCTTCTTTCGCGCTCAGCTTTCATCTGCTTTTCCATGGCGTTTTGTATTTCCTTGGGCGGAATAATGTTTCTGAGCTCCACGCGATTTACCTTGATACCCCACTTGTCGGTAGCCTCGTCAAGAATATTTGTCATCTTGGCATTTATGGTATCTCTGGAGGTGAGTGTACCATCAAGCTCCAATTCACCTACGAGGTTTCTGAGTGTGGTTGCCGCAAGATTGGCAAGTGCAGAAATAGGGCTTACCGCACCGTATGCATAAAGCTTTGCATCATATACTGCGTAGTATATTACGGTATCAATCTGCATTGTTACATTATCCTTGGTAATTACAGGCTGAGGAGGAGAATCGAGCACCTGCTCCTGAAGTGTTACTCTCTTGGATATCTTTTCTATAATCGGTATTTTAAAGTGAATACCTGCTGTCCATGTCGTTTTGTACTTACCGAGTAGTTCTATTACATACTCGTGAGCCTGAGGAACTATCTTGATGCTTGTAACAAGCAAGATAATTACAATTATTGCAATAGCTATTAAAGTTTCCATAAAATCAACTCCTTTATTTTATATTATTAATTCTAACATGTTTAATATGCAAAGTCAAATTTAAAAAGAGCCGTACAAATACGGCTCTTTTTTGATACAGCATATTACTTTTTCTTAATAAAAGGTGTTACACAAGTTGCCACAGCACCTATCCACATAAGATACATGCCGATATTGTATGAACCCATTCCGAATTCCGACATTCCCGAGCACAGATTAATCAATAGTGCAATGGAAACCCCTCCGGGAATAACAGCAAAAACTTCCTTTTTGACAAATGCCAGTACAACAGAAATAACAGCAGCAATAAGAACAATGACTCCATCGCCCTGTATATACGACACGCTCTCGCTCATGCCAAAGAAAGATACGGTGTAACAAGGCAACAGCGTTCCCAAAGCCAGAAGCACAGCAGAAACAATCAAAAGAATGTTATCCTTTTTTGTCACCTCGTTTTGAAATGTCACAGGTTCTACTATTGGTATAGGCGATTCCTGTTTTGTTCCGCAAGCATCACAGAATATCTGTCCCTGCTCAAGATTTTTGCCACAATTAATACAAAAAGCCATTCTTTAAATACCCCTTTCTCTTTTGTAATATGTTTTTTAAATTTCCGGTTTAAAGCTCGGCATAAGTTCAAGTTTAAAGAGATTTGCCTTATGTCTTCTGTCGATGTTTTCTTTTTTGTCGGCATCTTCTATCTTGCCTGTACGGATGTATACATCCAGCTCGGCATAGGTAAAGCCGAGGTTTTCCTCATCGGTTTTGCCGCAGAGTCCGTCTATGGGAACTTTTTCTACCAATTCTTCGGGAAGTCCGAGGAGATGACCTATCTTTTTAACCTCGGTAACGGTGAGGTATGACATGGGCGAAAAGTCACCAACGGAGTCGCCGTATCTTGTGGAGTAGCCTACCCAATCCTCCGAGAGGTTGCAGGTGTTGCACACCCTGCCGTTTACACTCTGCGATATTGCATAGAGTGTGGACATTCTTATTCTTGGCGGAATGTTCTGAATTGTCTGCGGTGTAATCTCCAAATCCTTTGGAAAGCTATTTAATATGCCGTCTACGGCATCTTTGATATTTACTTCGTAGTGCTTAATTCCAAGGTGGTTTACAAGCATATATGCCTTGTCAATATCGTGCTGTTCGCCCTGAGGCATAAGCACACCAAAAACCCTGTCTTTGCCGAGTGCCTCTACGCAAAGGGCAGCCGCTACAGAGCTGTCCTTACCGCCCGATATACCTACAACAGCGTTACAGCCCTTGCCGTTTTTTTCAAAGAAATCTCTTATCCAGTTTACACAATCGTTTTTTACCTTTTGTGCATCAAACATATTTCTTACCTCCAAACAATTAACCTATTACATTTACCTGACACATCTTCATTGTAGTAAGAGCTGCGTTGTGACTATCGGGCGTTACGCCTGCACAGCAACTTGCATCTACACTCACCTTGGTTTCAAGAAAGCTTGCCTTCATAAGAAGCGCATTCGATACCACGCATATGTCAGTGCAAAGTCCTATAAGTTCAATTTCTATCTCTTGGGGATTGTAATTTGCCTTTATATATTCCACAAGCTCGGTAGAGCCAAAGGTGGGCTTTTCTATAGTCTTGTACTCCCTCTTATCGAGTGCCGACTGCACACGGCTGTCCAGCTTCCAACCGTCTGTCCCCTTTATGCAATGGGGTACGGGCAGGTTCTTTCCTTCCTGTGTTTCCATGTAATTTTCGGGGTGAGTATCGTAGGTGGCTATGATATCGCCATCAAACTTATCTATTTTATTAACTACATTGCCAACGATATCCTGTGCCTCCGGCGAACCTAATGCACCGTCTACAAAATCCTTTTGCATATCAACTACAATAAGTATCTTTTTCATACAAAACACTCCCGAGTATTTTTGATAGTATTATACCACAAGGGGTATATAAATACAATACCATATGTAAAAGGGCGTAAAAACAATGATAGTTTTTACGCCCTTTTTATAGGATAGGAAAAAATTAGGAACAAATGGCTATGCTATATTAATCGTCTATATCCTTTTCCCAGCTTACTATAGTACCGTCGTCTGCTTTTATGTCGGCACTGTACTCGGTTCTGCCCTGTCTGAACTCTACCTCGTACTCCCAGATGCCGTCATCAAAATCAAGTTCCACTCTTTCAAAGATAACCTCAAGTCGGATCGTAGCCATGT
>JAZLCB010000190.1:0-1859 GCA_045614005.1 Clostridia bacterium | reverse complement strand
GGCCGTATAACTGAGGCACAGGATTTAAACCGCAAAGCTCTCAGACTTCTGAGACTTGCAGACTCGGTTATGTTCCCGAGTGGCTATAAGCTTGTTTATGAGCAGAGAGGTTTTTCGATGGGGCATTGTCAGGTAGTAGACGAACAGGCAATAAGGTCTCTTAAACTTTCTATGAGAGCTGAACTTGATGAACTGTTCAGATGTGTTAAAAAGATTGGTTAAAGGTGGTAAAATATCATGAAAGCTGCTGTTTGGGATGAAATAAATCACATAAGCATATGCGAAAAAGCAAAGCCCGTGGCAGATGAAGGGCATGTAGTTGTAAAGGTAAAGGCTGTCGGTGTTTGCGCAACAGATGTGCATATGATTTCGGGGAATATATCCCTTGCAAAGCCTCCCCACATTCTCGGCCATGAAATAGCCGGAGAAATTGAAGAGATAGGCTCGGGTGTAAAGGGATGGAAAATAGGGGACAGAGTTGTAATTGATACAATTATTTCCTGTGGCATATGCCATAACTGCAAAAGTGGCAGAAAGGAACTTTGCCACGAAAAAATGGAAATAGGTTATGACCCCTATGACGGAGGATATGCCGAGTATGTAAGAGTTCCTGCACAATGCCTTGTAAGCCTACCTGAGGAAATTCCTTTCAGAGATGCTGCCATACTCGAAAGTGTTGCTTGTCCGTTTGGTGCAGTACTCAGGATAGGTGTCAAGCCCGGAAGTACTGTATTGGTTCAGGGTGCAGGTCCTGCGGGGATTGCATTTGTTCAGGCGGCAAAACTCAGCGGAGCAGGAAAGATAATAGTTTCTGCAAGAGGCGCACAAAGACTTGAATACGCAAAGTCTTTTGGTGCCGACGAGGTTATAGATGCAGTAAGCGAAAATGTACTCGACAGAGTAATGGAGCTTACAAATTCGCAAGGCTGTGATTATGTTATGGATGCAGCCGGAAGCGT
Source organism: Clostridia bacterium (assembly GCA_045614005.1). GTDB lineage: Bacteria > Bacillota > Clostridia > UMGS1810 > UMGS1810 > RGIG8748. The sequence goes on along the minus strand of JAZLCB010000190.1, from coordinate 900 downwards.
TGAAAGCATATTACTCTGCTTTGATGCATGCAAAGTAGGCGGTGATGTTTTATATTACGGCATTCCGGATGAAAAGGCTGTTATTACATTTCCGTTTATGAAAATGCTTATAAAGCAGTTGAGACTGCATGGAATTTTGGAGTATTGCGCAGGCTGGGATACCCTCGTGTCGCTTGTGGCAAACGGAAAAATAAACATTCATGACATGGTTACACATACCTTCACACTTGAAGATATGCCAAAGGCGGTTGAACTTTTAAAATCTAAAGACAGAAGCCTCATAAAGGCTGTTATTGAAATGTAATAATTTATAATCAAAAAAGTCCGGAAATCCCCGGACTTTTTTGGCATAAAGAAAGGATGTAATAATATGGATAAGCCCTTTGTGTTTTGGGACAAATGCAATTTTGATGATTTGGGAAATGGAGTAAAACGAAAAATATTGGCTTACAGCCAAAATCTTATGCATGTGGAGGTTCACTTTGAGGAGGGTGCAACAGGAGCAATGCATTCCCATCCGCATGAACAGACCACATATGTAATTTCCGGAGAGTTTGAGTTTACAATCGGAGACAAAACAGAAATTGTAAAGAGTGGCGATACCATGTATTATATCCCCGATGTTTTGCATGGCTGTCGTTGTATAAAAAAGGGAGTCCTTTTGGATACCTTTTCGCCTATGAGAAAGGATTTTTTATAATACCGAATAATAAATATCAAAGCTACATAAATAAGCTCATTAGTAATGATGTAATATTCTGGCTCTTTGTCAATAGTTGGGGTCAAAATTGAATAATGGAATTTTTGGTGGCGGTTGCAACTTATGCAGCCGCCTTTCCAGTTTTTGATTTTTTGTAGTTAAACATATGTAATATCCTTTTTCTGAATCTATTAAAATTA
>JAZLCB010000189.1:0-2828 GCA_045614005.1 Clostridia bacterium | reverse complement strand
GTAAGCGTGGCATTTGATGGTGACAGCGGTAAGTACTATTTCGATAGTATATCCTTCACAACAGAGCCTCCCGGTTACGAACTGGTAGACTTTATGGTAGACGGCGATCCCAATATGTCCTTCCTCAGAAAGGGTACATATAATGTAAGCGCTACCTTCAATAACAACAAGATTACAGAAGGCATGACTATAGCTGTAAGCATTTGTCTTTTTGACAGCGATTTAAGAATGGTAGATATAAGCTACAAGGAAATGATACTCGCCGAAGGCGAAAATGACACTATCACAGACACATGGACCATCGAAACCAACGGAAAATACATGGCAAAATGCTTTGTATGGGACAGCCTGGACGGTATGGTAAACATTGTAACAGAAACAATAGAGTAAACCTGAGCATCGGGCTCGGTCTCCGGAAAGGAGTTTTGATGTGAACAAAATTTGCACAAAAATATATGCACTTTGCATTGCGGTATGCCTTATAGTAACCGTTATGCTTCCTACGGGAGTCTTCGCGGCTTCCGTAAGTGGCGTTTTATCGGTAAACGAAGCTACGGGTATGGTATATGTTGAGGGTAATGTAGGTGAGTACACCCCCGGCCTTAACGAAGCATATATTATAGTCCCCCGCGACGGATATACATACGACGATTTTGCCACTGCATATACAATAGAAGAATCCATGAAGGTTACATTATATTTGGGACTTATTCCCGTATCACAATCCGGAAGCTACAAGTACAGCTTCGTGGCGGAAGGTGTTAAAAAGGACAGCCCCATATACATATCCTACAATGGTAAGGTAGAGAATATAAATGTATCTTCGCAGGCTTCTTCAAAGACACTGGTTATAAAAGAAGAATTTTCATATAATCCCGGGTGTGGCGATGCAAGTATCAAGATACTTTATGCAGGTCACACATACGAAGACTATCTTCTCTACGGAGATGATGTGGTTCTTCACAGTGCTACAGCACCCGTATCGGAGGACGGCACCATGGAATATGAGTTAGTCGAGGCGGGCAATATCCTTCCTTCATGCATACTTGTATTTACTTATGACGGCGCTGTTAAATACCGCAATATAAAAGACAGCGAATTCAGATTGCACATCTATGTTGATGCTGCAAACGGCTCCGATACCAACAGCGGATTTTCAAAGGCATCTGCGCTGAGGACTGTAGCTGCCGCACAAAATCTCTACAGCACATATGCAAATGTTTATAATGCAGATATTATCCTTTGCGAAGGTACATATCCTGCAATAACATTGGATGTAAATCCCGGCGAAGGCAAAAACCTTACATACAAAAATGCTCCCGGTGAAAAGGCAGTAATTTCGGGTATGACAAAGCTCAATCTTTCCGATTTCAGCCTGGTTTCTGACCTTAGCGAACGCGACAGGTTCAAGCCGGAAGCAAGACTCAATATCTACGAACTCGATTTGGCAGACTACGGTATTACCGCAGAAGATATTATAGGTAACAGGACATCTTTCTACGGTGCAAGAGACCTCTCTATGGCTCAGATATACTTAAACGGTAAACCACAGAAGATATCCCGTCTGCCAAACAGCGGATATCTGGATGTTACATTCGCTTCGGAGGGTGTAGACGAAAACACATCCGAAAAGATGTATTCCATAACCAATTCCAACGTCAAAAACTGGCAGGATGTAGGTGCAGGCGCGTATCTTGAAGGTTTCTTCAATCTTCGTTCGTTGGTATACTTAAAATGCTATGCCGAACCTATAAGCACAGCTAATGACAAGCTCGTGTTCTACAACCCGTTAATATACACAAAAGGCAGTTGGGAGGTAGATGCAGGCCGTGCAGGTAAGATTGCAATATGCAACCTTCCCGAAGAGGTAGACGTACCCGGTGAATGGTGTGTAGATACATCCAAGAATAAGCTTTATTACTATATGCCGTCCAATATAGGTGCAAATGATACTCTGGAAATAGCACTTTCCGAACAGAATCTTATAAGCGGTACAAATGTATCGGATATCACCATAGACGGACTCACAATTACAGGAAGCCGCAGCGAACTTGTTAACATTGCAAGTGCAGACCGTGTAACAATCCGCAACTGTACTATAGAAAACGGTCGTTACGGCATTGTTATGTCGGGACGTAATAATATAGTAGAAAACAATTCAGTAAGATACACCAAGGGTACTGCAATATGGTTAAGAGGCGGTGCCAATGCCGAAACCATGGTAAAGAGTGAAAATATCATATCAAATAACCATGTATACGCCTGCGGTACTTGCGGTGTTGCCGATGGCTCGGAAAACTCGCTCGTTACCGTAAGACTCGGCACAGCTACAAGCAAGATACAGCTTATCGGCGATGTTGTAGAAAACAATATCATCCATGCCAACCCCTATGGCCAGGGTATTATGTACTTTGGTATGGATATTAAGATAAGAGGCAACGAAATCTACAACCAGCTCCGCTATATGTCCGATGCAGGTGTTATATATACCGGTGCCAAGCTCAATCAGTACGGCTCGGTTATAGAAGGTAACTATATTCACGACTTCTCAAATATTCAGACCGGCATTTCCTCCGGAAACACCGTCGCAATATATTGGGACGACTGGCACTCCGGACAGACCGCAATAAATAATATAATAGTAGGCGATGGCGGCAGTTCACAGCGTGGTCTCCTTTCTGTAGGTATGAACAGTACCGCAAAGGATAACATAGTTGTAAATACCGGCAAAGGTATGATTGTTTCGGACAGACGCTCATCCACCTCGTTTACAATGGAAAGATTTTTGGCAGGCGTGTACAAGAGCTTTGAAAATGTAACAGATGCAG
>JAZLCB010000188.1:0-2775 GCA_045614005.1 Clostridia bacterium | reverse complement strand
AGCATAAACCTATTTTAAAAACATGCCGACCGGCATTTAAGAATTTGTCGTAATATCCTGCACCAAATCCTATACGATTTCCTTTAGTATCAAAAGCTACACCCGGTACTATTACACAATCTACTTTCGCATCTGCATTTGGTATTTGTTTTGGTTCTTTAATACCATATTTATTTAACGAATATTCATCGTCATAAACCACAGGAACAAATGTGCATGTGGTTATATCGCATTTAGGAACATAAACTACCCTATTGTTTTCTGTGAGGAAGCGAATAAGTGCATCAGTCTTAACTTCATTTTTAAAATCAAGGTAAACAAGGAAGTTGTCATAGTCCAATATTTTTGTACTTTTTATATTTTCAAAAATCATTTCACTATTTTTTTCAACCTCTTTTACTGAGAGGTTTTTTCGTAGTGAAATCATTGTTTTGCGAACATCGGATTTATTCATTATCATAAATCATAGTCTTCCTAAGGTTTTCTGCTGTTGTTTTATCTTTCAAAACTTCTACTAATGCGAATCCTAATTTATGCGCAGTGCCTGCTCCTCGTGATGTAATTATTTTGCCATCAGCGCATACATCTTCAAAGGAAACATCTGCACCTACGAGTTTGTCTTCAAATGACGGGAAACAGCAAGCTTTTTTGTCGGACAAAAGCCCCATTTTGCCTAAAATTGATGGTGCTGCGCAGATTGCAGCTATAATTTTATTTTGGGTATTTGCTTGCTTAATTATTTCTAAAACCTTAGGTTCGGATTCAAGATTCACATAACCGGGATAACCGCCGGGCAAAAACAACACATCAAAATTCATATCAGTTTGTTCTATAGTTATATCGGCTATAACATTAATACCATGCGCACCGCACACGGTCAAATCATTGGAAATTGAAACTGTTTTAACAGGTACTTCCGCCCTTCTTAATATGTCGACTACTGCAAGTGCTTCGATTTCTTCAAAACCATTGGCAAGTAAAGTATAAACCATAATATTTCTCCTTTAAAAAATACTGTTAATAAAAATAACGATATATGACTCTGCAAATTGTTCCTTTAAAAAATCCATTGCGGGTAAAACCTGAACATAACCTAACACAAAGTACAGGACAGTAACTACAAACACGCCGATAATCGCACCGAGAACAGAGCCAAGCAAAGAATCTAGAGTTCCTACCACAGGAAGCTTAGTAGTTGTTGCCACTATACGGCGCAAAAGAAAAATTAAAAGTTTAAGCAGTATAAAAGAGATTATAAGCAGTGGTATCGAAAGTATTGCCTTTAAAACTTTCTTGGCTAAAAAAGCTGAAAAAGCGTTTGGTTCTGCGTTCTCTGCGTTTGTATCAAAGAAGCTAAAGTCACTTCCGATATCGGTAAATTCGGAAATTCGGGTTTCTATTCCCTCTGCAATACCGCTTGTCAACTTGTTGCCATATTCAGATTCAAAGAAAGCATCGCCAATAAAATTAAAAATTGCCCAAACCAAGAAAAAGGAAAGTAAAAACGCTCCCAAAGAAAGAAGCATTTGGGAAAATCCTTTTTTATAGCCCAAAGAAACAATAATCAAAAACACAAATATGATAATAAAATCAAGTAACATAATGTTCCTCCTGTATTTTATTTTAGAGGCAACAACTTTGCTGTTTGCGAATTAGAAACTATGAGAGCGCATTTTTTTGTACCCATTAAATGTACTTCTTTCATGTCATATGTGATATCTGCAGATGAAATTTCTTTGCCCTTTAAATTTGTCAGAACCAATTTTTTTCCGTATGTGAGCAAAGCTCTCTTGTCTTCTAATTCGATTTTTTGGATTTTTTCTGTTGTTGTAAATTCCCCTTGTGTTTTTCCGCGTTTGTTGTAAAAGACAACTTCAGACCCCGAAGCTACAGAATCATCGCTATTAAACACACAAGCTATAATTCCGTCATCGTAAGAATATTTGTATAGACTTTTTCCGTCAAATTCAACTTCCCAATTAAGTTTGCCGTTTGTATTATGAGAATTTATTTTTGAATCAAAGACAGTAATAATGTTTCTGGAATCTGCAAAAATGCAACCCCCGGGTATCGTGCCATCAAACGCTATTTTGGAAATTTCTTTGTTTGATTTAACATTGGTTATAACTAAACATGAAGAAACACTGCTGTCATCTGTGATTAATTCTAAAGTAACAAGTGTTTTGTTATCGTCGGACAAAACAATCTGAGGTATAAATTTATCAGGATTATCTCGATAATAAATCATTTCGCCCTTTTTGTTATAAACAACCAGTTTGTTTTTGAGTCCGTATTCATCCACCAAAAAGGCACAATAACCATTATTATTAACACAACCGTACTGAACATTTCCGGGTGTTTCTATTTTGATGGTTTTATTGCCATCGGTCATTATAGCAATAGCATCGTCAGCATAGTATGTGAGAGCATATTTTTCGTTTACACTCACCTTAGGTGTGGTTTTTGAGCCGCTTATCTCCCACTGCACACTTTGGTTTGTATTATAACAAGAAATCTTGCCGTCTTTTGCTAAAATATAGCCATCTTTATACGATGTAAAATCATAGTTATTTGCATTAGAAAGCGAAATGGTTTCTGTATTTACGGCATTTGTAGAGTCAAATGTAGAATCAATGGTGCACCAGCAAAAGATGAATATTACAACTGCCATCAAAATAACCCAGAGAAAAAAAGTCTTTGACTTGCTTTTGCTTTTGGAACTTTTGTAATCATTTTTTCTCTGTCTTTCAGGAAATTTTATTATTTTTTCTTCCT
>JAZLCB010000187.1:0-2464 GCA_045614005.1 Clostridia bacterium | reverse complement strand
ACCGCCTGCCGCACCTGTGCCGGGGGCATTTTCGTCGGCTGTGGGGATAACCTCTTTTGTAAGGCGGGCATAGTTTCCAAGCCATGCATCCATATCACTTATCATTTGCTCTGTTGCACCCTTTTGCGGACCGTAGACAGCACTGCAACCATCTGTGCCACAAAGGACATTTTTGACATCGCAAGCCACGCAGAAAGTGCAATCTTTAAGCTCGGGGAGTGCATTCTTAATATTTATGGAAGATATATCTTTAAGTCCCTTTGCTCCCGGGGGAACAGGGGCACCGTTTGCATCAAGAAACTCAAAGCCGAGCGCCTGAAGCATACCCACGCCACCGTCATTTGTGGCGCTTCCGCCAATGCCGACTACGAACTTACGGCAACCTCTTGATATAGCATCTATTATGATTTCGCCAACACCATAGGTAGTGGTGTTTAGCGGGTTTCGCTCCTCTTCTCTTACAAGGGTGATGCCTGCTGCGGCGGACATCTCTATAACTGCGGTATCGGTAGCGGGTATGTAGCCGTAACTTGCGCTAACCTTGCTACAGAGCGGACCGCATACATCCACGCTCACTCTCTCGCCCTTTACGGCAGATATGATGGCATCCACCGTGCCTTCGCCACCATCTGCAATAGGGGAAACATATGGTTCTATATCGCCCCAAACCTCGCGTGCGGCATCTGCAACGGCACTACCTGCATCAAAGGTTGTAAGCGATCCTTTGAATGAATCTATGGCAATTACTATCTTTTTCATAAGTATGCCTCGCTTTTTAAAAGATTTTGTCAAATTTACTAAGATAAATTTGAATCGGTATTATTTCAGAGCTTTCTCGATACACGACATACAATACATTGCATCCGAATCTATATATTTTTTGCATTCGAGGCAACGATTGGAATGGTATTCGCAACAATTTGTATCTCCGGACGATGCTATATTGGATTTGCATCCGGAAACAGCACACTTGGTACCACGACTTCCGTACTTATTGCTAAAGGAAGCACATCCGAGACATTGTGCATTGCCTCTTTCTATGTATATATCACATCCGGAGCAATGAGTTGAATGTCCCGGGCAATACTTAGTATTGCCACTATATGCAATATAATTGTTGCATCCTTTTTGAGCACATATGTCTGTAACTTTTCCGCTTTTATTTGTAAAATACTCTTTGACGATTTTTCTGCTTTCGGAATAGCAGTAGTCACAAGCGCCGACTGTTCTATCATAAAAACGCTCGCAATCCTCGCACTTTTTTACTGTGGTATAAATTCTGTTAAGAACGATTGAAGGCACTACGCCCACATTGTCGCTGCTGCACGATATTTCTTTTACATTTCCGCCGACATTTGCAAAGCATTTGTCCGGATCTGAATCTAAAACCCAATAGCTTATATTGTCGCTTTTTTGTTCAATACCTTTTGACGATGCATAGTCCGAAACTCCAAACTTGATATCCTTTGTAAGTGAGGAAGGAAGTTTTACCTTTTGTGTGTTTATTACACCGGGGGAGGTGCGGTTTTTGCTTTCGTATATTTTATCTTTTTCTTCTGCTGTAAATGCGGAATTGTAAAAGTCATTATTGAGCCATTTTTTAAGTGAGGTGTCGTACCAATTTGCCTGACTTCCGCTCGCGTTGTAGGGCATTACCTCTATGGCATCCTTGCAATACAAAATGGAGGTTTCTTCCTGAAGAACTCTTGCATACCACTTTAACGGTTCGGCACCGTTATCGAGATTGCCGTCCTGCTCGTAAGTGCCGAAATACACATAGTCTCCGTTTTCAATATACGAGGGGTATTTATTCAGAACCTTTGCGATATATTCATTGCTATCCTTGTAACCATTGAGATTGCGAAAAACCAGTAAGGACTCGGAAAGTATATTGTCGGAACCGGACTCAAATGCATCAATAGCCTGCTGATATATATCCTCGTAATACGCTTCCAGACATTTTTTGCGTTTTTGTTTTACATCCTTGTATCCGTCATCAAAAAGTTCGAACAAAGCCAAAGCTTCGCCGTAAGAGTGCTTGTCCATAAGTTCAAGTGCCGCATTATAGACTTTTTTAATTTTGGCTTCGTTTGCTTTGGTTTCTATGTTGCTGTTTTCAATGGACTTTATATTTAAATATTCAATGGCAGATTCGTACTTGCCCGAATCGAGTAAACGCTGAGCCTCAGCCAATATTTCTTTGTTTTCCGAATGTTCTTTTATCGCCACAAACGAAAAGAACAATGCAATAGCTATTACTATTACCGATATAATAATTATGACTTTCTTTTTCATAAGCGTCCTCCGATGAAAACTAGTTATTTTAACAATTCGTTCTTCATTTCCTCAGTGAGGGGGCTTCCGTATTCGCTTACTTCGTATGCCTCTGCGAAACGGATTTTGCTTCCCTTCTCTATGCCGTACTGTTCAATAAGCTTTGCTCTGTGACGAGCGGCGGGCTTGG
>JAZLCB010000186.1:0-2682 GCA_045614005.1 Clostridia bacterium | reverse complement strand
AAATGGCAGTTAGCTTCAATGCAAAGTTTCTTCACCGTTTCGGTGATCTTTAAAGCTTCAATTTCTCTCATAATACTCTCCTATCTTAATTTATTATAATACATTATATATTTTATCAAGCATGGTACCCTCGTGGCCTATAACCTCCGCCACTACCTTATCTCCCTTGGGGAGTCTGTCGGGTTTTCCTGTTATACGTTCTGTCTTTTCCTTAAGTTCCCGGATATCTATAACAGGTAATTTTGCTTCAATGTGGCGCTCTTTTAATTCCACATTCTTGGGGTTAACAGCTATTCCGCCCTGTGTGGCGAGAACATCAATATCCTTGCCGGGTGTTGATATACAGTTAACACGGTCTGTAATTATAGGGAGTCTTGCTCTGAACATAGGTGCAATAATCATAGAAAGTTTTGAGCCTGCGGCTGTATCGCTGTGGCCGCCCGAACCACCCATAATATATCCGTTGGAATCCGTGTGAACATTGACATTAAAGTCTGTATCTATTTCTGTAGCGCCGAGTATAACAACATCGAGGCTATCTACAACTGCACTCTTGGCTATTGGAGAAGCATACTGCATAGCAGATATTTCCATATGTCTGGGATCATTTTTTATTGACTCAACCGCAGTAAGGTCAAAGCACTGAACATCCATAAGATTACGGAAGCAACCTGCCCTAAGCATATCTACCATATATCCTGTGATACCACCGAGTCCGAAACTTCCCTGAATACCTTTCTTAAGCATAATGTCCTTAAGAAATTTAGCCGCAGCAAGCGATGCACCACCTGCACCTGTCTGGAAGGAAAAACCATCTTTTAAAAGGTCGGATGCTTCTATTACTTTTGCAGCATTAGCAGCCATAACGAGTCCTACGGGATCACGGGTGATTCGTGTTGTACCCGAAACGATACCCTTAGGATCACCAATAGCATCTACACACACAACATAATCAATATACTCTTCTGAAATAGACCAATCCTGCATAGGATACTCTACAAGGTTGTCGGTGATAACCACGGATTTTTTGGCATACATAGCATCGGCATATGCATAGCCAAGACTACCGCAAGCGGATTTGCCGTATTTGCCCGAACAGTTACCCTTTGTATCGGAAGTAGGTGCAGCTATAAATGCCACATCAATCGGTGTCTTACCAGATACTATATCACTTGGGCGACCGCCATGTGTACGGAATTCTATAGGCTTATCCAATATACCTTGCGAAAACACTTTACCAAGATTTGCAGAGATATAGTCGGTTGCGATGCCTGTTACTACACCGTTTTTGGTGTGTTCTGCAATAGGCATATGAACATCAAAAAGCGAGCTTGCATTTACTGTTATATCTTTTATACCGAGATTTGCTATCTCATCGAGTACCATATTAAGAACATAGTCGCCGTTTCGCAGGTGATGATGGAACGAAACAGTCATGCCGTCTTTGAGTCCCGAGAGGTTTATAGCTTCGCGGATTGAATTTACTAATTTATTCATCATTAAGCCCTCCTCTGTATACCCAAAGCTTCTGCTATAGCGATGGTTCGCTCAGCTCTTGCAACTATAGGTGCATCTATCATCTTGCCGTAGAGAGATATAGCACCCTTGCCCATCTGCTTTGCAAGTTTGATAGCTTCTACCACTTCGTAGGCATAGTTGATTTCTGCTTCTGTGGGAGTGAATACTTCGTTTATTACTTCAACATGACGAGGCGAAATTGATGCCTTACCCGAAAAACCGAGTTCTTTGGAAACTATAGCATCGCTATGCATACCTTCATCATCGTTTACATCTACAAAAGGTGTATCATATACATCTATTCCTGCAGCACGAGCTGCAACGAGAAGACGCGTTCTTGCATACTCTATCTCTCTGCCTGCCTTGGTACGCTTGCATTGGAGATCTGCAGTAAGATCCTCAGCGCCGAGGAAGAGCGCCTTAACACGCTTGGTTGAAGTTGCGATCTGATACGCATTTTCCACACCAAGAGCTGTTTCTATAAGAGCTATGAGTCCTACCGAACCCACTTCCAGGTTATTCTTCTTTTCCACTTCTGTCATATATTCATCTGCCGCAATAATATCTGCAGGAGTTGAAGTCTTGGGAAGAAGTATGAGGTTTGGCTTTTCAGGAAGGACAAAATCAATATCCTCTCGCCAATAGTCTGTATCTATAGAGTTTATTCGAACAATAGTTTCGCAAGAAGCAAAATCCATATATCGCATAGTATTGCGTACAAGTACGCGAGCAGCGTCCTTTTCCTGAGGAGAAACTGCATCCTCTAAGTCAAAAATTACAGCATCTGCACCAAAGCAATTGCCGTTAATAAGCATATTGGGGTTATTACCCGGTAAAAACAACATACTGCGACGCATTACTGTTCCCCCTTTCCGCGCATAATCGCGGTTTCGACTCTGGCACGGATTACACATTCCAAAGCACCTCTGTCGACTATATGTACATTTGCACTCTGTACACCTGTCTGGCTGAGAACATCGCACACAACTTCTTTTATCTTTATGCCGAACTGTTTTTCCACAACGGATTCAAGTTCGATATTTATTCCGTTATCACAAGGCCCTATTTCTACATAAACATCGCTGGATTCCATAGTTCCGGCGGTTGCGGATTTTTGGATTTTCATAATATGCAAAGCCCCTTTCATTGTTTTTGGCAAAAGTT
>JAZLCB010000185.1:0-4623 GCA_045614005.1 Clostridia bacterium | reverse complement strand
ACTGCGCTACATCCCGAAATGTGCGAGCAGAGTTATTATAACAAATGTTTTTTTTAAAGTCAAGGTTTTACCTAAATAAAAATTGACTTTTTTCTATATAATAGTTATAATTGAATTTAGTGCGTACAAATAATGAGGTGGAAAAATGGTATCATCACTTATTCAAAATATAAACAACATTCTCTACAGTTATATTCTCATCATTCTTCTTGTTGCAGGGGGAATATACTTTACATTTAAAACTCGTTTTGTTCAGTTTCGTCTTTTTGGCGATCAGATAAAATCCGTAACACAAAAGACTAGTTCCAAAAACGGTGTTTCGTCTTTTCAGGCACTTATGGTTTCCACCGCCTCCAGAGTGGGAACAGGAAACATAATAGGTGTTTCCACCGCGCTGTGCCTCGGCGGGTTCGGCTCGGTATTCTGGATGTGGGTTATAGCACTTATTGGCGGGGCAGCAGCCTTTGTAGAAAGCACGCTCTCACAGATTTACAAAAAGAAAGAAAAAGACGGTGCCTGCGGTGGTCCTGCATATTATATAGAAGCTTGTTTAAAGTCAAGAAAGCTTGCTGTTTTATTTTCTGTATTCTTGATTCTCACCTACGGCTTCGGATTTAACATGCTTGCATCGTACAACCTGCAATCCACATTTTCGCCCTACCCTTTTTACAACGAAGCTTCTTCGCCGTGGATTATAGGGTTTATACTTGCCTCTTTAGTGTGCTACTGTCTTTTGGGCAGTGGCAAAAGAATAATAAAGGTTACTACGCTGCTTGTACCTGTAATGGGTGTTGCATATATACTCGTTGCACTTATAATAACTTTTATGAATGCAGAGCTTCTTCCCGATATCTTTTCCAGGATATTTACCGAAGCTTTTGATATAAAGGCAATATTTGGCGGTTTTTCGGGTTCGTGTGTAATGTACGGAATAAAAAGAGGACTTTTTTCCAACGAGGCAGGTGTAGGCTCTGCTCCTAATGCATCGGCTTCTGCTGATGTAAAGCACCCTGTAAATCAGGGCTTAGTTCAGATACTCTCTGTGTTTATAGACACTATTCTGGTGTGCACAGCCACAGCTTTTATGTGCATGGCATCGGGTGTTGAACCCACACAAAAGCTCTCGGGTGCACCATATGTTCAAAAAGCACTCTACGAAACTCTCGGAAATGCAGGTCCTGTCTTTATAACCGTGGCGATGGTGCTCTTTGCATTTACTACACTTCTTGGCAATCTGTACTATGTGGACAGAAGCCTTCACTATATGTTAAAGCGTACTCCTACAAAGACCGAAGAGACCATATCGCATATTATTGCATCACTTGTAATATTTTTGGGCTCAGGACTCAGTGGATGGCTTTTGTGGGATATAGCAGATGTAACCATGGGTGCTATGACGCTTATAAACATGCCTGTGATACTGTATCTTAGCAAATATTCCGTAAGAGCACTAAGTGACTACGACAAACAGCGCAAACAGAAGAAAGAGCCTGTATTCTATGCAAAAAATATAGACCTTCCTCATGATGTAGACTACTGGAAATAACGGTGATAAAAATGAATGTACAAAAGAACACATTTATGCAAGGAATAATTGACTCAATACCCATATGTCTCGGCTACCTTTCGGTATCCTTTGCATTTGGTATATTCAGCGTGGAAAGCGGACTCAGCATACTCGAGGCTCTGCTTATATCCATGACAAATGTTACCTCTGCAGGTCAGCTCGCGGCAGTACCCATAATTGCATGTGGCGGTGCATTTACAGAGCTTGCGGCAACTCAGTTTATAATAAACCTAAGATATGCACTTATGTCTGTATCGCTATCGCAAAAACTGCATCATAAATTCAGACTCATAGACAAGCTCATTGTTTCGTTTGTAAATACCGACGAAGTATTTGCCGTAGCTTCCTCCAAAAGCGGAAAGGTTAAAAAAAGCTATATGTTCGGTCTTATAATACCGCCGTACTTCGGCTGGGCACTCGGAACACTCATCGGCGCTGCAGCAGGAAACATACTCCCTGCAATAGTGGTATCTTCGCTTGGTGTTGCAATATATGCAATGTTTGTTGCCATAGTAGTACCCGAATCGCGTGAAAATATAAACACAGCACTTTGTGTTCTTGTAGCAATTATATTGAGCTGTGTATTTAATTTTGTACCTGCACTGAAAGGCGTACCTGCAGGTTTTGTAATTATAATATGCGGTATAAGTGCAAGTGCACTTTTTGCCGCGATACGCCCCATAGAAATTATAGAGGAGGATGAAAATGACTAAGAACTTTTTTATATACCTTCTCGTTTCGGCACTTGTTACATACCTTATACGAATGTTGCCACTCGTACTTGTAAAGAAAAAGATTAAAAACAGATTTCTTATATCTTTTCTGTACTACATACCCTACTCCGTATTGGCGGTTATGACTATTCCTGCCATGTTTACGGCATCGGAAACCGTAATCTCCGCTTCGCTCGGATTTGTGTGTGCATTTATACTTGCATACAAAAACAAAAGCCTTGTTACAGTTGCGGCATTTTCGTGCCTTACCGTGCTTGTAGTCGAAACTATTATAAAATACTTATGAAGGTGATAGTATGAACTCAACCGAATTGTATTATGAAAAAATGACAAAAACCCGAGTATCCTCGCTCATCATAAAGCTCGGTATACCCACAACCATATCCATGCTCGTTACAAGCATATACAACATGGCAGATACCTACTTTGTAGGAACTCTCGGCAAAAGTGCTCAGGCTGCAACCGGTATTCTCTTTACTTTGCAAGCCATAATACAAGCTATTGCCTTTATGCTCGGTCAGGGTGCAGGAACTATGGTTTCCAAAGCTCTTGCAGACAAAAACAAGCACGAAGCCTCCGAATATGTATCAACCGCATTCTTTACGGGATTTGGTGCAGGTCTTGTGCTTACCATAGTAGGTTTTGTATTCTTAAAGCCGTTTATGCGACTTCTCGGAAGCACCGAAACAATACTCCCCTACGCATGCGACTACGGATTTTGGGTACTGTTTTCGTGTCCTTTTATGATAGCTTCACTCGTTCTTAATAACTGCCTGCGTTACGAGGGCAAGGCGTTCTACTCCATGATAGGTCTTACCACGGGTGGTATATTAAATATTTTCGGCGATTACTTCCTTGTACCTGCCCTTGGTGTATACGGTGCAGGACTCTCCACCGCCGTATCGCAGATTATAAGCTTTACCATACTCCTTACAGCCTATATAAAAATGGCTCAGAGCTCAATACTACCACGATATATAAGTCGCTCGGCAAAGGTGTATTTTTCTATATGCAAGGTAGGATTTCCCGCTATGATTCGTCAGGGATTAAGTTCCATATCTCAGGGGCTGTTGAACAATCTCACAAAGCCCTTTGGCGATGCCGCAATAGCTGCTATGAGTGTTGTAAACAGATTTACAATGTTTATCCTCTGCGTAGGTTTGGGTATAGGTCAGGGCTACCAGCCTGTAGCTGCATTTAACTACCGTGCAAAGGAATACAACCGTGTTAAAAAAGGTCTTACCGTAACTATGGGACTCGGCTTTATACTTGTAAGCCTTATTGCAATACCCGGATTTATATTTGCAAAAGAAATCGTAACTGCTTTCCAAAAAAATCCCGAAGTAATAGAAATAGGCACTTATGCCCTCCGTTGGGCTACCGTGGGTGCTATGTTCCTGCCGTTGTCTGTGCCTGTAAACATGCTTTATCAAAGTATAAGAAATGTAAAAATTTCTTCGTTTTTGTCGCTTATGCGCTCGGGACTTGCATTTATACCCGTGCTTATTGTATCAACACATTTTCTCGGTCTTGTGGGCATACAAATATCACAGCCTATAGCCGATATGATTACAGGTCTTGTCAGTGTGCCGTTTACCCTACATTTCCTGTTTAAAGACAACAGCAAAATGAATTAAAAAATTTTTTCCACATACAATATACCGAGGTGACTTGTATGTGGAAGAAAATTAAACCCTATGTAATATCCATACTTATAGTCCTTGCCGTGGGCGGACTCTCTGCCCTTTTGACAAAAGGAAACATGGATATCTACAGCCAAATCCAAAAACCAAAGCTTGCGCCGCCCGGATTTATATTTCCTATAGTGTGGTCCATCCTGTTTACCCTTATGGGAATAAGCTCTGCGATTGTGTATGTTAAAGCAAGCAAAGAAGCTACCATACAAAAAACAGGTCTTGGTGTATATGCACTTCAACTTGCGGTAAACTTCTTCTGGTCTATACTGTTTTTTAATTTTCAGGCGTTTCTGTTTTCGTTTTTGTGGCTTATACTGCTTTGGATACTTATTGTAATCATGATTGTGAGGTTCTATAAGATATCCCATCTTGCAGCATATTTGCAGATACCTTATCTTATATGGGTTACATTCGCAGGTTATTTAAATCTTATGATTTATCTTCTGAATTAAAAATACCAATAATAAAAGCAGCTGTGAAAGCTTTTTGTTTTCACAGCTGCTTTTATTATTTTACTTTACTTACTCCGACAAAAAGATTTACCTTGTCCGTCATAACAAATTTCGTTTTCTGCTCCATACCCTCATGGTTTTCCTTAAAGTGCACGGGCGGTCTGCTACCGGTT